>CAIWLA010000273.1 GCA_903913345.1 uncultured Magnetococcales bacterium
CACAACGCTTTCCATGCCCAACGATCCACCCGAAAGATGTTTACGTCAGACGTTTGTACCAGAGTCGGTCGGCGATGTCCAGACGAAAACAGTACCTCCATGATTCTGCATCGTTTCCTGCCTGGAACAAATTCACCCTGGGAGATCGGGGGATAAGACTTGTCTTGCTGATCAATATCCGTCAAACTGGCCCCGGTATGCTGCACGACAGGCCATTCGGGTCGGTTGCGGCAGACATCGACAGGATGGGCGGGTGATCCTTTGCGTCAAAGTTGACCCCCATCGTACAGGCGTGACAGGAACCCTTTGGATGATTCATGCGGCCACATCTCCCTCCGACACCATCCAGGCATTGACTCGGGCCAAACGGACATTGCGTCTGCTCTCCGACTGCAACTCGGCCATGATCCGCTCGGCCAGAGAGTCGGAATTGTTGGATAAAATTTGCCAATTGATCGTGGATGTGGGCGGCTACTGCCTCGTCTGGATCGGTTACGCCCAACAGGACGCGCAACAGCGGGTGGTTCCAGTGGCCCAGTCCGGTTTCCGACCGGACTATACCAAACATTTGAACATAACCTGGGCAGATACGGAACGGGGACGGGGACCAACGGGGCGAGCCATTCGTACCGGTCAGCCACAACTGACCCGGGATATTCTCCAGGATCCCCAATTCACCCCCTGGCGGGCCAGTGCCATGGTCAACGGCCTCTTCTCCTCGCTTGTCTTCCCGCTGAAAGAGGCGGATCGGACCTTTGGAGCACTGAATATCTATGCCCAGGAGGTCGATGCCTTCGACCCGGAAGAGGTGCTGCTGCTGGAGGAGTTGGCCGGCAATCTGGCCTACGGGATCTCCGTGTTGCGCCTGCGCCAGGCGCACCACATCTCCCGCCAGGAACGCAACAAACAGGCACGCCTCTGCCGGGCCATCGTTGAACAGTCCGTGGATGGCATCGTCATTGCCCGGCTCGATGGTTCGATTCTGATCGTCAATCCCGCCGCCTGTCAATTGACCGGCTACTCCGAAGCCGAGTTGCGCGAGCGGGGGCTGTGCGACCTCGCGCCGCCGGACACCCAACCGGTATTGCTGCTCCTGGCGGCAAAAAATCAGAGCGGTACCCGCGAGTTGGACATTGTACGCAAGGATGGCTCCCGCTTTCCCGCCGAAATGCGCGCCTATCCCATCACCCTCCCGGATGGAGAGGAAGAAGAACGGGCGGTGTTGGGGGTGATCGTCGATATGACCAAACGCAGACAGGATGAGACGGAAAAACATGCCTTGCAACAACAGGCCCTTCAGAATGCCCATCTGGCCACTGTCGGAGTGATGGCCGCCGGGATTGTGCATGAGGTGAACAATCCCAACAATGCCATATTGTTCAACAGCACCCTCCTGGCCAGGGCCTGGCACGACATGGCCATCATCCTGGACGAATATTACCGGGAAAACGGCGATTTTTCCCTTGGTGGATTGCCCTTTACCGAAATGCGTCACCTCCTCCCCTCGCTGATCGATGGCGTGACCGAACATGCGGAGAGAATAAAAAACATTATCAACAATATGCAATATATCGCACGCCAGGATCAGGTGGATGTCTCGGAATGGGTGGATCTGGTGCAGGTCATCCGCAGTACGGCCCGTCTGTTGAAAAATCAGATCGGCCAACGCACCCGCCATTTCGGGTTGGACCTGCCTGAAACCGCCCCGCCGGTGTGGGGCAACCGCCAACAGTTGGAACAGGTCTTTGTCAATGTCATCATGAATGCCCTGCAATCTCTCCCGGATACGGACAGTGTCGTCCATGTCACCCTGACGACCACACCCGAAACGGATAAACTGCTGGTGACGGTGCGGGATGAAGGGAGCGGGATTGCCGAGTCCCATCTGGGTCGGTTGACAGAACCCTTTTTCTCGACCAAGTTGGCCGAGGGGGGGAGTGGGTTGGGACTGTTCATCTCCAACCGTATCATAGAAAATCATGGAGGGGATCTCCTTTTTTTCTCCCGACTGGGAGAGGGGACTACCGTGCATATCCGCCTGCCGATCACAGAAGGTGCGCATGCATCGCTGGTGTCGCGGGACTGAAACAGGGGAAACGTGGGGGGGAAGGGGATGATGAGCGACATGCAGTCAAACATGCCACATGTCTTGCTGGTGGATGATGAGCAGGGCGTCCTGTTGGGAGCCAGCCTGTTGTTGCGTCGGGCCGGTATCGAGCCGGTTTCCACGTTGCAGGACAGCCGGGAGGTGATCCCTTTTCTGGAGCAAAACCCGGTGGCCATGATCGTGCTGGATCTGTTCATGCCCCATCTGTCCGGTTTTGAGTTGCTGATTGAAATCAAGCGGCATTATCCCGATATTCCGGTGGTCATCCTGACGGCGGTTCAGGATGTCAAGACGGCGGTGGACTGCATGAAAGAGGGGGCGTTGGACTATCTGGTCAAGCCGGTTGAAAAAGATCGGTTGCTGGCCACGGTGCAACAAACCCTGGAGATGCAATCCCTGCGTCGCCAGGTCCACATGCTGAAGGGTTATCTGCTGAATGATACCCTGAAACGGTATGATGCCTTTGCGGACATCGTCACCAACAGCCAGAAGATGCGTTCCATTTTTCAGTATATGGAGGCCATTTCCACCACGCGGGAACCGGTCCTGATCACCGGTGAAACCGGGGTGGGCAAGGAGTCGATCGCAGCGGCCATGCATGCATTGAGTGGTCGGGTCGGGGCGTTTGTGCCGGTGAATGTGGCGGGACTGGATGATATGGTCTTTTCCGACACCCTGTTTGGTCACCGCAAGGGTGCCTTTACAGGAGCAGATCAAAACCGGGAGGGACAGATTGCCAAGGCAGAAGGGGGGACGCTCTTCCTGGATGAAATTGGCGATTTGAGCGAAACCAGCCAGGTCAAACTGTTGCGCCTGCTCCAGGAAAAAAAGTATTACCCCCTCGGTGCCGATATCAGCAAACACGCCGATATTTATGTGGTGGCGGCCACCAATCGATCGCTCAAGGAACGGATTGTGGGTGGCCATTTCCGGCAGGATCTCTATTACCGTCTGGCTGGCCATCAGGTACACCTGCCGCCGTTGCGGGAACGGAAAGAGGATATGCCCTTGCTGGTCAGCCATTTTTTACAGGAGGCCTCCCGGTCGGTGGGCAAGGAGCCGCCCACCCCCTCTCCCGAACTGTTCACCCTGCTCTCCACCTATCGTTTTCCCGGCAATATTCGTGAGTTGCGGGCGATGATTTTTGATGCCGTTGCCCAGCATCGTCGGGGCATCCTCTCCCTGCACAGTTTCAAGGAACATATTCGGATCACCCAGGACAAAAACGGGGATGACGCCTCTTCGCGCGAGCCAATGAATCCAGACCGCATCATACTCTCCTGGCCAAACGCCGCCCGCCCGCCCACCATCAAGGAGGCAGAGGAATTTTTGCTGCAACATGCCTTGAAGGTGGGACAAGGCAACCAGGGATTGGCGGCCTCCATCCTGGGCATTACCCGGCAGGCACTGAATCAACGCCTGGCCCGGCGCAAGAAGGGTGGTTCGATGGCGGAGGAAGAGACCACCGAACGGGTCTGAATCGCCCCCCTGCCATCGCTGCCCGATGGATAAGTTTGGCCCATTTTAAAAAATGGCACGGAACATGCTGATAGGTAGGACAGGTGCCGAGCCGGTTCGTCCGGTTCCACACCGTCACAGAATGGCTCTCGTGTGTTATGCCGGATGGGGTTGGGTCCCAGTCAGTTCCGGTTTATAGTGAAGGAGATGCGGGTTCTTTGGATCTGCGTCTTCCTGTCCAGCCGGTCAGGGACACCCCCCCTCTAGTTCCTGACCGGCTTGGCCTCCCTTTTATGTTGTCTATGCGGAATCGGCCAGATAGGGCGGATCTCCCGCACAGGGAAGGAAGAGGCGGGTTTTCTTAACCTGTATCTTCCCGTCGAGCCGACCAGGAGCCCCCCCCCTCTAACTCCTGGTCGGCTTGGCATCCTTCTCATGACGTGTTCTGGACCCGCCGCGAAGGCTGCGATCCAGCAACGAAAAGAAGAGGTTAGCCCTCTGGGCCTATCTCTTCCTGTCGGGCCGATCGGGAGTCCCCCCCCCTCTAACTCCTGGTCGGCCTGGCTTTTTCCCGCTCTCTTCCCTCTCTCTTGTCTCCCTTTGGTTGCCGGTTTTCCGGGTCGGTCTCATCTGTATAAAATCACTGCTCATCCCATACCCTATCCATATGATTTCAAAACAATCGCGGAAGATTCTCGCCGGTTTGGTTTGGTTCTCCCACGCCCTGGCCGTGTCGTCGCAGGGAAGACATTGCCCTTTTTTCTGACGGATGGCCATGCCGGGAAACCCTGCAACATTTGATGCTTTTTCTGACACTTATTGCACCCCTGTTTTGTATTGAATATGAACAGGTTGAATGTTTTTTATTTTTTTATTGTCATCGAATGTTGCACCCTTTTTGTGGCATGGGGGTGGGCGCAGGGTTGGTCTATGGCATCATCCCCAGTGCCCGTGGCAGCCACAGGGAGAGGGGCGGCCAGTAGGTGATGAAGGCCAAAAAGAACAGCATGGTGATCATCCAGGGAATGGTGGCGATGGTCACCTCGGTCAACCCGCGTTCGACGAGACCGCTGATGACGTACAGGTTCAGCCCGACCGGAGGGGTGACCATGCCGACCTCCATGTTGACCGTGATCAGGATGCCAAAATGGATGGGATCAACGCCCAACTCCTTGGCAATAGGAAATAAAATGGGTGCCATGATGAGGACGATGGAAGAGGGTTCCATGAAATCCCCGGCCAGCAACAAGATCAGGTTGACAATCAGCAAAAAGCTGGCGGGACTCAACCCCTGTTGCAACATCCACTGGGCCATCTCTTGTGGAATATTTTCATGGGTCAGCAGGAAGGAAAAGAGCATGGCGTTGGTGATAATGTACAACAGCATGGCACTCATGTTGGCCGAGGCCAGCAATACCCTGGGGACATCCCGCAACGGCAGATCCCGATAGACATAGACCGCGACCACGAAGGCATAGACGGCACTGACGGCGGCGGCTTCGGTGGGGGTGAAGGCCCCGGAATAAATCCCGCCCAGGACGATAAAGATGAGCGACAATCCCCAGATGGATTGCCGAAAGGCCGTCCATATCTCCCGCAGAGAGGCCCGTGGCTGGCGGGGATAGTGGTTTTTCCAGGCCTGATACCAGGTGGTCATGGCGAGCATGAAGGCCAGCACAATCCCAGGCAGAATACCCGCCATGAACAAAACCCCCACCGAGGTGTTGGTGGAGACGGCATACATGACCATCACGATGGAGGGCGGGATCAAAATGCCCAACGCCCCGGCGGTGGCGATGGTGCCAACGCCGAACCGCAACGGAAAACCGGCCTTTTGCATGGCGGGTAACATGATGGTCCCGATGGCCGCCACGGTGGCGGGTGAGGAGCCGGAAATGGCGGCAAAGAGGGCGCAGGCCATCACGCTGGCAATGCCCAACCCGCCGTGCAAATGGCCGACCAGGGCGGTTGCCAACCGGATCAACCGCCGGGCCACCCCGCCATGGGTCAAAAAATTGCCCGCCAGGATAAAAAACGGGATGGCCATGATTTCAAATTTTTCGATACCCGTAAATAATTTCATGGCCACGGCCTCGATGGGCACATGGGTCAGCGTGAACAAAACCGTCAAGACCGTCATCCCCAGGGCGATGGAGATGGGCATGCCCGTCAGCAGCAGCAGGGTCAGCAGGATAAAGATGATCGCCGTGGTCATGGAGGGGACTCGTGCCCGGTGGTCGGGTGCAAGCTGGCGGTGCCGATTGGTTGGAGATCCCTGTCCACCACGGGCATGGCGGTATAGTGGGGCAACCCCCCGGAATGCCAGAAGGACCATCCCACTTGCAAAAAGCGGAAACTCATCAGATAGGATCCGAGGGGAATGCAGAGATAGACCAGCCACATGGGGGCCTCCAGATCGGGGGAGGTTTGCTGGGTATGGGCCATTTTCCAGACCATGTGGGCACCCAGGGAGCCGACCACGGCGGTAAAAAAAACACCACATCCCAACCCCAGGAGGATGATCGTCCGTTGGCGGCGTTGGTCCAGCTTGTGGACCAGCAGATCCACCCCGACATGGATGCCGGTGCGCACGCCATAGGCGGCTCCGAATTTGGCCATCCAGACAAACATGAAAACACACAACTCCTGCGCCCAGGAGGTATCCAGACGGGAGAGATAGGGATACAAAACCGGCACCCCGGAGGCATACCGATGGAGCACCGACAGAAAGATGATCAGGGTGGCCGATCCCATCAACAGGCTGATCAACCACTCCTCCAGGTGATCCAGGATCTTGAGCATTTCAATACCGCGATACATCAGAGACAGACAGCGGGTCGGGCGCGGTTTTTGGGGGTCTGGGGGTCATGGTCACATCCTGGGATCAAAACCGGTGGCGCGATAGATTTCGGCGATCAACTCTTTGCCGATCCGTTCGGCCATTTGATCATGCACGACCGCCATTTTTTGCCGCCATGCCTGTTGTTGTTCCGGCGTCAGGGTGATTATTTCTGTCTTCCCGGAGGCCCGGACGGCCTCCAGTGCCTGTTCATTTTCCTGTTTGGCAATCTGATTGGCAAAAACCGTGGCCTCTGCCATGGCCTTGTCCAGTGCCAGACGCAGATCGGGGGGCAAACCGTTCCAGAAATCCTTGTTGACAATCACGGCATAACCCAGGTAGCCATGCTGGGAGAGGGTCAAATATTTTTGCACCTCGTGCATCTTTTGGGTGTAAAAATTGGAGGGGGGATTTTCAGTGCCATCCACCACGCCGGTCTGGAGGGCCTGGTAGACCTCGGAGAAGGCCATGGTTTGCGGCATGGCCCCCATGGCGCGCATTTGGGCATCCAGCACCTTGGAGGATTGAATGCGCATTTTCAAGCCGTGGAAATCGTCGGGGTTGCGCAGGGGTTTGTTGGCACTCATCTGTTTGAAGCCGTTGTCCCAATAGGCCAGTCCGACGATCCCTTTGGCCTCCAGGGTGTTCAACAGGGCGCGGCCCACCGGACCTTGCGTGACGGTGTGCAGGGCTTCATAGTCATTGAACAGGAAGGGCAGATCGAACACCTCGAAGGACTTGGCCCCCAACGGTCCAAACTTGGCCAGGGAGGGGGCCAGCATTTGCACCGCCCCCATTTGCAATGCCTCCAGCTCCTCTTTGTCCTTGTAGAGTTGGCTGTTGGGATAGAGATCCACCCGAACGCGGTTTTGGGTATAGAAGGCGGCCAGTTCGCGAAATTTTTCCGCCGCTTTGCCCTTGGGGGTATCCACCGCCACCACATGACTGAATTTAATGATGATCGGTCCTTCTGCGGTCGCTGTGGATGACCCCAACCATCCAAACAGAACCAAAAGCCAAACGCACCCTTTTTTCATCTTTTGCTCCTTTGGTTTCCTGTAGGCGTGACCATACCAGCAAAGGTTTTTCTCATCTGACCCATGGCAACAGATAGCACAAGAGGCCAAAGGGGTGCAACATCTTATTTTTCTCCCGTTATAGGCCCAACGGAGGTTGCCACACCACAGCGCAGACAGACGGTTGCAATGGGGCAGACAGGGCAAAGGGGGGTACGGGCCTGGCAGACATGTCGTCCGTGCAGCAGTAGCCAATGGTGGGCATGGGGCAAAAATTCGGGTGCAATCCGCTCCAACAGATCCCGTTCCACGGCTTCCGGCGTTTTGCCCTGGGAGAGTCCGGTGCGTCGAGCCACGCGAAAGACGTGGGTGTCCACGGCCACGGTTGGTTGACCGAAGGCGACATTCAGCACCACATTGGCGGTTTTGCGGCCAACCCCCGGCAGACGTTGCAAATCGTCCCGATTGTCGGGTACCTGACCCCCGAATTGCTCCAGCAACAGACGACTCATGGCCAGCAGATGTTTGGCCTTGTTGTGATAGAGACCGAGGCTGTGGATCCGGGCAGACAGCCCCTCTTCGCCCAGTTGCAGCAACCCCTCCGGGGTGTTGGCGAGGGCAAACAGCACCCGTGTGACCCGGTTGACTCCGACATCGGTGGACTGGGCGGAGAGGATGACGGCCACCAACAGTTCAAAGGGGGAACGGTATACCAACGCCCCCTTGGGATGGGGGTTGGCCTCCCGCAGGGCGGCAAAGAGTGCCCGGCTGCCTTTTGGGTCCAGAATGGACATGGTTCGTCTCCTGATGGGTCGGCATGGCGGCCCGCTTTTTCCATTGGGCCGTGGGCGTCATTTCCATTTCATTTTTCATGCAGACCGATTAGACTCTGACCGTTTCTTCCCCTCGATTCTGGCGGGCAACGATCACTTTTTTTCGGGATATACCATGAACACAGCCGAATCTGCGGGTTGTCACCTCGTTGTTGGCCTCTCTTCCCTGGCCTTGACCCAGGAGGAGGAGGGCTTTTTGCATCGGGTACAGCCTGCTGGTATTATTCTTTTTTCGCGCAATATTCAAGA
>CAIWLA010000274.1 GCA_903913345.1 uncultured Magnetococcales bacterium
AAAATCTCCTCGCCAAGGTCAACAAATACTGGACGGATTTCAAGGAATTTCTCCAGCACACCCCCGACAAGGCCGGGGTGGCCACAGACACCTTTCGCGATATTGCCCGCGAGATTGAAACCACTTTGGACGCCCGTTATGTGCCGGGTATTGCCCAGTTTTATCTCGATATTCGCAAGGAGGAAAAGGACTATCTGCTGCGCGGGGATGAAAAATATGTGACCAACGTCGGGAAAAAGGTGGATATCTTGATGCGGGAGGTCAAGGCTTCCGCCCTGGCGGATGGCGAAAAGGCCGCGCTGATTGACATCACCAACCATTATCAACAAGATTTTCTGGCCCTGGTGGCCAAGAACAAGGAACTGGTCGAGATCACGGAAAAGATGCGGGTGGCGGTTCATGCCATTGAGCCGATCATCGACGCCATCGTCAAGGAGGCCACGGACGACATGGCCAGCACGGCCAAGGAGGCCAATGGTGCGGCCCACCGGAATGCCAATACGGCGTTGGGGATCAGTGGCCTCATTCTCCTGTTGGGGGCCTTCTTTGCCTGGATCATTGGCCGGATGATTGCCACGCCGGTGCGTGCCCTGATGCGGGTGGTGGAGGCCTTTGCCAATGGGGATGTGACCATCGTCAGCAATGTTCAGCAAACCGATGAAATTGGCATCATGGCGGCGGCCCTGGACCGCAGTTCCCTCAAGCTGCGGGAGGTGATCGGCCAGGTCAAGGAGTCCGCCACTGAGGTGGCCCAGGGCAGCCAGCAACTCTCCGATGCGGCCCAGGTGTTCGCGCAATCCTCCACCCAGCAGGCGGCGGGTATTGAAGAGACCTCGTCTGCCATGGAACAGATGACCTCCAGTATTCAGCAAAACAGCGACAACGCCAGTACCACCGAAAAGATTTCCACCCTGGCGGCCAAGGATGCCGTGGAGACCGGGGAGGCCGTCACCCAGGCGGTGTCCGCCATGAAAGAGATTGCCAAAAAGATTTCCATTATCGAGGAGATCGCCCGCCAGACCCCTCTGTTGGCCCTCAATGCCGCCATCGAGGCAGCCCGGGCCGGAGAACATGGCAAGGGGTTTGCCGTGGTGGCTGCCGAGGTGCGCAAGCTGGCGGAAAGGAGCCAGACGGCGGCCGGTGAAATCGGTTCACTGTCTGCCTCCAGTGTGCAAGTGGCGGAACGGGCCGGGACCATGTTGGCCAAACTGGTTCCGGACATCCAACGGACCGCCGAACTGGTTCAGGAAATTTCCGCCGCCAGCCGGGAGCAAAACCAGGGGGCGGGGCAGATCAATGGGGCCATTCAGCAGATGGATCAGGCCATTCAGCGCAATGCGGGCACCTCCGAGGAGATGGCGGCCACCTCCGAAGAACTCTCCGCCCAGGCCGAAACCCTGCAAAGTGCGGTGGCGTTTTTCAACACCGGGGCAGAGTCTCGCCATCGCGCGCCACCCGCCAAACGGACCCCTCCTGCCCCCAACCGGGTCGCAGTGGTTTCGGCGCGCAAGGCCGCTCCGTCCCTCAAGGGTGCGGCCAGGACGGCCTTGATGGACAAGAGTGGTGGTCCGGCGGGCAAGGGTGCCCATTCTGATAGCGAATTCGAGGCGTTTTAAAATCCTTTTCCGGGGGTGGGCGATTTGTCGCCCACCCTACTGAATCAAGTCCAAGCAGGCCCCACCAATCCTGTGCGGCGTGAAGAACGCGCACGATCGACACGCCATCATGGCGAGGCATGTAGAAAATCAGGAGGTTGTCAAAATCCCTGACGCGCCATTTTCGCATCCCCGCCAGATCTGGATTCCGCAGCGTCAGCGGGGAACCAGACAATGGGCTGGAGGCCAATTCGTCGAAACTGGCCTGTGCGTTGGTCAGAAACCGCTCGGCGACATCCATGTCAGCGTTGTCTGCCAGATAGACAAAGTGTTCGATAAGATCACGCCTTGCCCGCTCGCGCTGATACACTGTTCGCATCAACGCGGTGCCCTTCTGGATTCCAGAAGGGCAAGGGCCTCTTTGCGAAGGCTGATCCACTCTGTCGAACCCATCTCCCTTTCGGGGCTGTTCAATCCTTCCAACAGTTTTGCTTCAAGCTGTTCCTGGGCCTTGATCTTCTCATCCGCGCGAATCAACTCACGCATATATTCGCTGGTGCTGCTGTAACGCCCTTGGGCAATTTGCCCATCCACAAACTGCTTCAGGGGTTCAGGCAGGGAAATGTTCATGCTTTGCATGAGGGCCTCTCTCTTTGAGTGTTGTCCATGACGGACAGGATGCCATGAATGGCATAAAATGGCAAGAATGGTCATGATGGTTCACCGCCGGTGCCGCCGGTCTGGTCGTTTGTCCATGCACAACGTAACCGGAAGCCCGAAGAAGGATATGGGGGATGTCTTCGCTTTTCGCTTGCTTGTTGTCGGTCAATGTGTGATGATCCGGGGGGATGCCACGGTCGGCGTCCAGGCCGCCGTGGCGACTGAGTTAGACTCTATTCAACAGATCGACTATCCTGTCGATCGCATCCAGGAGCCGTATCAGCAGCTCCAGGATGGCCGTGATTAGCTGTTTCGTCACGGCGCACCTCCTTTCCGCGATCCAGTTGATGGACGATCGCACTGGCCGGACCGCGTGCATGTTGCACAGTGCGACCGGCGGGGTGGAGGGAGAGAAACCCCTTGGAAGGTTGAGCTTCCGTCAGGGTACCAAAAAAACCCTCGGACAGAAATGTTTGAGGGTTTTTTGTTTGCGTTTTTTTGGTATCCTTCGGCCCCCGACCTGTCGCCATCGTTGTTCATTGTCATTTGTTACCCTGCCATATCCCATGAGGACGAAGGTTGCAACCTTTCCCACGCAAAGACTCTTCCCGTTCCCGCCATAACTTGGTAGAATTTCCCATCCTTTGCACTTCACCCCTTTTCGGCCTGGGAAACAGGATCCAATGACCACTTCACCGCCGGTGCCGCTGGAGCCGCTTTACGCGCTGTCTGACGAGGTGCTGCAATCCCGCATCCAGACCGCCAAGGAGAGCCTGGGCGACCAGTGTGTCATCCTGGGCCACCACTATCAGCGCGAAGAGGTCTATCACTTTGCCGACTTGACCGGCGATTCGCTCAAATTATCCCGTCTGGCCTCCCAACGGACCGAGGCCCGGTATATCGTCTTTTGTGGCGTCCATTTCATGGCCGAAGTGGCCGATATTCTCTCCGCACCCGCACAGACGGTCATCCTCCCCGATCTGGCTGCGGGCTGCTCCATGGCCGATATGGCCGATCTGCCCAACGTCGAGCAGGCGTGGCGCGACCTGGGGAAGGGGCTGGATTGTGAGCAAACCATCATCCCGATGACCTACGTCAACTCCACCGCCGACCTCAAAGCCTTTTGCGGCGACCATGGTGGGGCGGTCTGCACCTCCTCCAACGCCGAAAAAATGTTGACCTGGGCCTTCTCGCAACGGGAAAAGGTGCTGTTTTTCCCGGATCAACACCTGGGCCGCAACAGCGGCCATCGCCTGGGCATCCCCCTGGAGGAGATGGCCCTGTGGCAACCCGGCCTGCCCAACGGCGGCTTGACCTCGGCGGAGATCCATCGGGCACGTATTCTGCTTTGGGACGGCTTTTGCTCGGTCCACACGATGTTCCAACCCGCCCACATCGCCCTGTTTCGCCAGCGCATCCCCGGCGTTCAGGTGATCGTCCACCCGGAATGTTCCTTCGATGTCTGCCAACAGGCCGATTATCGAGGCTCGACCGAGCAGATCCAGGATCGGGTGCGGGCGGCTCCGAGCGGTTCCCAATGGGCCATCGGCACCGAATTGAATCTGGTCAATCGCCTGAAAAAGGAGATGCCGGACAAGGGGATCTTTTTTCTCTGTCCCACCGTCTGCCTCTGTGCCACCATGTTTCGCATCGATCTGGCCCACCTGTGCTGGGTGATGGACAATCTGGTGCAGGGCCATGTGGTCAATCGGATTGCCGTTCCAGCGCGAGAGGCCGCCTCGGCCCGACGGGCGTTGGAACGGATGTTGGCCGTGGTATAGCCCCCATGGCCACCCTGGAACGTGCCCTGTTTTTTGGCCGTCACCGCCCACCTGGGTCAGGAGGACAAGGTGGGCGCGCCCTATATTCTCCATCCCCTGCGCCTCATGCTGCGGGCGGATGGCGAGGAGGCCCGGATCATCGCCCTGCTGCATGATACGGTGGAGGATACGGCGATCACCCTGGAGCAGTTGCGCGAGGAGGGCTTCTCGGAAACCGTGCTGACGGTGCTGGATCGGCTGACCCATCGCCCGGAACACTCCTACCAGGAATATATCGAACGGGTGCTGACCCATCCCCTGGCGGTGCGGATCAAATTGCTGGATCTGGCAGACAATATGGATGTGCGCCGCCTGCGCCCTCAACTCAGCGACAAGGACCGGCGGCGGCTGGAAAAGTATACTCATTATCAGGCGGTCTTGCAGGCCACTCTCCCGGTCGATTCCGCGCCATGAGCCATAAAGTCTTCCGGGATGCGGTGCACAACATGATCTCTCTGCACCGCGAGACGGAGGGACCGGCTCCTGATCCGGTCGATTGGGGGGATGCCCTGCTGCTGGATCTGGTGGATACCCCGGAGATGCAACGTCTGCGGCGGATTCGCCAACTGGGTCCGGCGGATCGGGTCTATCCCTCGGCGGAACATTCCCGTTTTTCCCATGCCCTGGGCACCCTCCACCTGGCCAAGCGCATCCTGGCCACCCTCTTGAACCGGGCTGCGGCCCCCCTGGATCGGGAGACCATCCTGCAAATCAAGGTGGCGGCCCTGTTGCATGATGTCGGCCACGGTCCCTATTCCCATGTGTTTGAACTGATCGCGCCCCCGGTCGTGCGGCATGAACAACTGGGCTGGCGCATGGTGGAGCGGGATGGCCCTTTGCGGCAGACCATCCACCGCCATTGTCTCCGGCTCCATCTGGAGGGGAACCGTTTTCTCCAGGGACTGAAGTCCTTGCTGGGGGCCGATGTGGCGTCTGCCCCGCCGCTCTTCGGGCGGCAGGTGATCTCCAGCCAACTGGATGCGGATCGCATGGATTATCTCCTGCGGGATGCCCATTTTACCGGGGTCTCCTATGGCCATTATGACCTG
>CAIWLA010000275.1 GCA_903913345.1 uncultured Magnetococcales bacterium
CTGCGCGACCGGGCCTATGTCCTGGTTGCCCCGACCGATCCGCCGGAAGGGACGGGCAAACTGGAGGCTGGCCAGTTGGCCACGCTCTCTTTTGTGTTTGGGGGCAAATTTAACGAATTCGAGGCACGTCCGGTGGACGAATTTGCCTTGCAGGATGGAAGAATGGGTGCGATGGCGGCCACCGGTGGGCGTCCCATGGGTGGGATGTCTCAGCGACCCGGCATGCCCCCCATGCCGGGGATGCCGCCGCGCCCTGGGATGCCCCCCATGCCGGGCGCGCCCCCGCGCCCTGGGATGCCCCCCATGCCGGGTGCGGCCCCGCGTCCCGGGATGCCCCCCATGCCGGGTGCGCCCCCGCGTCCCGGAATGCCCCCCATGCCGGGCGCGTCCCCGCGTCCCTCTGCACCGTTCATTCCCGGCCTGACCCCCGAAGTGGAGGCAGAACCGGCGGATGCCGTCAAGACCTCCTTCAAACTCAGCTTTCCCGACAAGGTGTTTCGCAAACCGCAACGGCGCAATACGGCGCGGGCCAGATATTCCGAGGAGGCCAGGGTGGCATTGAACATCACCCGTGAGGCGGGCACCAGTTTTTTTGCCCAGATTGTGGATGTCAGTACGGGCGGGGTCTGTTTCGTCTTGCCCGAAGAGGAGGCCCCCATCTCCGAGGGTTCCGAGGTGGTGGTCATGTTCCACTATTGGCAGGAAGAGGAAGAGATACAGATTGTCGAGAAGGGAACTCTGCTCAAGATGGGATCCCGACAGGGAAAACCGGTTGGACAGGTCACCTTTGACAACGCATCCTACGAGGTGATTCGGGACATTGGGGAGCTGGTCACCCATGTGGAACGGATTCGCTTGCAGGCCAGGAAAAAATGATACAAGAGAGAGGAACACCCTGTGGTGGCCGGTGGTGATCTGGCCGTAAAAGGGCGGGGTTTTGCCGTCCCATCGAAAGGCAGGATGGCCATCCGACAGAGCGGGATCGGGTTTACTGAGGGATAGGGAGAGATTTGTGATAAACGTCAAGACCAAAAGGCAGATCAGAAAGCCGCGCAACATTGTGGAAATATTGATGCTCGCCATTGAGGAGAATGCCCTGGTGGATGTCATCATCCAGCCGGCCGGGGTGCGTACCAATGCCTTTTTTGTCTGCCAGGATGGCAATATGGGCAAGCGCGAGTCCTTGCTGCTGACCACCTTGAACACCGAAGAGGAGATCAAGGCCTGCCACGAGAGCACCAGCATTAAAATTTTTTCGCAGACGGTCCGTTACCTGATCGAAATTGATGGGCGGTTTGCCGACATTGTCGAGGTGAAAGGCACCCCCTGCATTCGATTGGTCTTCCCGGATGTGGTTTATATTTCCGCCCAGGCGCGGCAATTCAGTCGGCGGCGGGTTCCCTTCAGCATCGATCTGCCGATCACCATTGACATGAAGGCCAACAAGCCTTTCAAGGCCCGGGTCTTCGACATTGCCGTGGGGGGATGTTCCTACATCCGTCATGTGGATGAATCCCATCTGTTCAATCCGACCTTTCCCAAGGGGACGCCCGTCAAGGCCTCCCTGCACTCTCCAGATCGGACCAACCCGTATGAGGTGCCCCTGAGTGGCGTGGTGCGCAAGATTTTTACCATGCGCAACCGTTACAACGAAATCATGGAGCTGATCGGTTTGGAATTCAACCTGATCTCCACCGATGCACGGGGCGATTTCAACAAGCTGTTGCGTTTTGTGGATGACGAATGTGGCCGCGCCGGCAAGCAATCCAATCCGGTGATTGACCGGTGTGTCCTGGAACAGGAGGGGTTGGAAGGGGACTATGCCGATGTTCAGCAGGCCGTTGAGTCGGGCGACCCGGACCTGATCCTGGGGCTGTTGTCGATTTGGCGCATGGATCCCAATGCACGGCGTGCCCTGATCAGCGGTATCATCAAGATTGGCATGACCCGTTCCGGCGTCTCGGCCCAGTTGGTGTTGGCCTTGCAGATTATTGCGGCCATCGAATGGTCGTCCGATGCCGACATGCTGGTCGAGGCCATCATCGAGCGCAAGCATGTCTCCAGTGGCCTGAAGGTGTTGGATATCATTCCCGAAGATTCCGTCAACACCGATGCCCTCATCAAGATGATCATCGTCCACGGTTCTCCCGAAAAGTTGCTGGAGGCGGTCCGTATTTGTGCGCACAAGCCACGGATCCAACAAAATCTTCTGCCCGTTTTGTCCCGGACGGCACCGGTCAAATATTTGATCGAGGCCTATCAATATATCCAAAAGGAGTCCCCGCTGTTGGAGGGGTTGTTGGAATTGATTCTGGAAAAGACCAAATCCACCATGGAACTCATGCCGTTGATCCGTTCGGTGGAGGATGTCAATTCGACCGTTTTTCTCAAGTTGATTCAACGGTTTGCTAAGGGGGCACCGATCAAGGAGCTGGTCAAACTGTTGGAGATCCAGATCAGCGACAAGACCCAGGTGGGGGAATTTCTGGTCATGGAGATTGTCGCCCGTGGCAAGCCGGAGCATATTCTGGAGGCCTTCAATTATGTCAGCATGGACTCTTTTTCATCCGTCGCGCTGGCCTTTGGCTTGACCCGTTGTGGTCTGCCTTACCAGGTGGAGGTGGCGTTGACCAAGACCGAAACCCTGCCCAGGGCGGCCACCATTTTGCGCTATACCAGTCTGAAACAGTCGCTGGAAGAGGATCCGGGATTCAACCTGACCCACCTGTCCAGAATACTCAAGCTGGACAAGATTGTGGAAGCCAACAGTC
>CAIWLA010000276.1 GCA_903913345.1 uncultured Magnetococcales bacterium
TGGCTATGCCCTGGCGCGACTGCGGGACAAGGCTCTGAAAAAACGTCACTACGACCGGCATTCTGATCTTTGGCAGGGGCTGTGTGTCACCTTTCGGGGGTTGGCCACAGGCGTTGAGCCTCTCGCCTTGCCCGCCCTGGGTGGCCTGTTCGACGCCGACCAATGCCCCCGACTGGATACGGCGGAAATCGACAATGCCCGCTTGTTGACGGCTATCCGTGCCTTGAGTTTTTTCCAATCCGGCCAGACCACCTCCCGCATCAACTATCGCGACATGGGGACCGAGGAGTTGGGTTCGGTCTATGAAAGTCTGCTGGAGTTGCACCCGCGCATTGATGTGCATACCTCGCCCTGGCTGTTTGGTTTCGTTGGGGACGCAGCCGAGGAGAAGAGCGGAACGGGTTCAGAGCGCAAGCTGACCGGCAGCTATTATACCCCGCCCAGTTTGGTCAACGAATTAATAAAATCGGCCCTGGAGCCGGTGCTGGAACGGGCAATGCGAGACAACCCCACCGATCCGGTGGGGGCAATCTTGAATCTCAAGGTCTGTGATCCGGCGTGTGGCAGTGGTCACTTTTTGCTGGCCGCCGCCCGGCGACTGGCAGTAGAAATATCCCGATTGCAGGCGGGTTTTGATACCCCTGGCGAGCAGCAACGACAACATGCCCTGCGGGAGGTGGTGCGCCACTGCATTTATGGTGTGGACAAAAACCCCCTGGCGGTGGAGTTGTGCAAGACCGCTTTGTGGGTTGAGGCCCTGGAACCGGGCAAGCCGTTGACCTTCCTGGACCACCGCATCAAGTGCGGCGATTCCCTGGTGGGGGCTACGCCGGTGGCTATTGAGGCGGGTATTCCTGATGCGGCGTTTGAACCGGTTACGGGGGATGTCAAAACGGTTTGCACCAGCCTGAAAAAACGCAACAAGACACAACGTGAAGGCAAGATGGGATCCCTGTTTCGGGAAGATGTCCCTCACCCATGGGAACGGGTGGGCGATTTGGCCGCCGCCATGCTGAACCTGAACGCCTTGCCCGCCGACACCCTGGGCGAGGTGGCAGAACAGAAACGGCGTTATGCGGAACATGTCCGCTCCGGCAGCTATCTCTCTGGTCATTTCCTCGCTGATACGTGGTGCGCCGCCTTCATGATTCACAAGGACGATCCCTTTGCGCCGGGCATAACCGAGGAACCTTTTCGTCGCATCCAACGCTCCCCCCACGATGTGCCCCCTCTTCTCAAAAAGGAGATTCAACGTTTGGCGGAGCAGTACCGCTTTTTTCACTGGCACCTGGAGTTCCCGGAGGTGTTCCGCCCCCCGGCTAAGGGGGAGCAGGTGGACAACGCAACCATGGGTTGGCGGGGTGGGTTTGATGTGATGCTGGGCAATCCGCCGTGGGAGCGGATCAAGCTTCAGGAGCAGGAGTTTTTCGCCGCCCGAAATCCAGAAATCGCTCAGGCACCCAACAAGGCGGCCAGGGAGAAATTGATTCAAGCCTTGACGATTAATCCGCAGACGAACCATGGGGTTTCCGGTGCATTGACCCAGCCTTATTCCCTGCTGGATGAGTTCAAGAACGCCAAACGGCAGGCCGAGGCAACCAGTCAGTTTTGCCGTACAAGCGGACGCTTCCCGTTGACCGGTTGCGGGGATGTCAA
>CAIWLA010000277.1 GCA_903913345.1 uncultured Magnetococcales bacterium
GGTGAACGAGGGTGTCCGTGGCCAGCACGGCGATCAGCAGGACGGTTGCCAACACGGTACCCAGCGCGACCTGCCATCGACCGGATTGGCCACTCACGGGGGAATGGCGGTTTTTCTTGGGTTCATGAATCACGGCAACTCCCCCGTTTCATCTTTAGGGCAACCCGAACCTTTTCTGGACAGCGGGGGGCCGGGGAGCAATCCCCCCACCGACCGAAGCGACGACAACCGAAAAACGTCCCACATAAAGAGGCCCCGCTGCCACCCAATGGGCCAACTATTGGCCGATGGCGGCGCGCTGCGGCCCGTGGGAGAGGACGATCCCCTGGATGCCCAGGTTATCCCTGATGAGGTCTGATGTGTTGAAGGCTTGATCCTGGACCTGAAACGGACCGGCATGCAATTGGGTGTAGGCCACGCCGTTGATGACCGCAGGGGCCAGGAAAAAGGGGATTCCCATTTGCTGCAACCGATCTTCCAACTCTTCGGCGTCCGCTGCCTTCAAGAAACTGCTCACATGCACGGAAAAACCCGACAGCATCACCCGCGATGCCTCGGCCTGATTGGGCGAAAAGGAGGCCACAGAGGGTGACGGCAATCCAGAGGGAGCCTCCACCACCTGAGGCGGATGCAACGGCACGATATGGGTCTCTGGTGCAGACTCATGTCGTGGCAAAGAATAGACAAAACTGCCATCCCCGTAGGGATAATAGGCGAGATAACCCGGATAATAGGTGGTATCCGCCCGCAACGGCATCACCACCCCCATCCCCATCAGACAGCCCATCGCCGCCCGCACACCCCAGCCGACCCACGCCATCCTGCTCTTCATTCGCCACCTCCTCCGTAGACACCATACGGTCGCGACTGCACCACAACGGGTGGCACGGAGGCCGTCTGCACCGGCATCCCCGACATCACGTGCTGCGGATAGACGGGATAATGATTATCCACCGTTGGCACCGAGGCATAGACAATCGAGGGCAGGTGCGCCCAGGAACGGGCGGTGTTGTTGTAAACAACCAGACCATTGCCAGAATGCACAACGGGTTGCATACCCGCCGGTCGGAACCAACTTTCCCAAAACCACTCTGCCTGGGCGGAACAGGGTACAGACAGGACCGCACCGGCCAATACCAGACCCGCCAGCCAGACGGCGTTCCATTCGGTTTTCCGTAAATATGTTCTCACGATACCCTCCTTCCAAAAAAAATCAGCACTGGCTCAACATCCACCGCACGGGAGACAGACCAGCGACTTCCGGTTGACCGTTCACTCAGGGGAAAGCCCTTCCCCGCCCCCTTTCGTCGGTGTCGGAACCGTCTTGACCGGACCCTTTTTCTTCTCCCTGGGCTGGATGCACGGGCAGGATCCCGTTCTTCTCTTCGTCGATTTTATCTTTTTGGCGGGGGATCTTCTCTTCTTCACCGCCGATTTTTTCTTCACCGCCGATTTTTTCTTCACCGCCGATTTTTTCTTCACCGCCGAAACAGGTGGCTGCGCCCAGGCATCCGGATCCCGCGCCGGAATGCCAAACTCTTTCATCGGTACACCCATTCGGCGCGCGGGCAGGTTCGACACCCCTGCCGAAGGGCCACTCCCCAGTGGTGGCGGTATGGTCTGAATGGATGGGGCCACATGTTCCCGCACGGGAGCCATCGGCTCCAACGGCAGATCCAGGGAGAGACCCGCCTGCAATGGCACACCCTCATCCACACGAGGCGCGCAGGCCGTCAAGGCCAGGGACAAAACCATCATCCAGAAAACCCGCCCGATTCCATCAGACACGCGACGCCCCCCCCTTTCCGTCATCCCTCTGGCACCAACCCCGGACACCCTGCCGATCCACACACGCCATTCGTTCATCTGCCCTCTCTCTCCCTTGACACCAACCCGCCCATTCATTCAAGCCTCCACCATCCATTCAGGAGTCCTAAGGGAGTGTATCGGAAAAGCGGGTGAGTTGTTAAGGATATTTCAACGGTCCGGTCAGTATTCCCCCCTTTATCCCCTCTGTGACCTCCATTAACCACCCTTCAGACCCTCTGCCCCTCTGCAATCCCCGCCTCGACACCGGCACCATGACGGATGGAGGCATCCTCTGTGGCCTGTCCCCTCTCGCCCAATATTTTTTCCACCCTGATCCGCCATTTTGTGGTATGCTCACGACCGTTGTCCATACAGTCTGGAGAGACCACCACTACTGGGTATATCACTGGGGAAAAACCATGAAAGCAGCCGAACTGTTTGTAAAGTGTCTGGAACAGGAAGGGATCCAATACATTTTTGGCATTCCGGGCGAGGAAAACCTGGATATCATGGATGCCCTGCTGGACAGCCCCATCCAGTTTGTCACGGTCCGCCACGAACAGGGGGCCGCCTTCATGGCCGATGTGTATGGACGATTGACGGGCAAGGCCGGGGTTTGCCTGGCCACCCTGGGACCAGGAGCCACCAACCTGGTCACCGGCGTGGCCGATGCCAATATGGACCGGGCACCGGTGGTGGCCATCGCCGGTCAGGCCGCCACCACCCGTCTGCACAAGGAGAGCCATCAGGCCCTCGATCTGGTCAATCTGTTCCGACCCATCTCCAAATACAGCGTCCAGATCCTGGCCCCGGATACCGTCCCGGAAATCGTCCGCAAGGCGTTCAAACTGGCTCAGACCGAAAAACCCGGTTGCAGCTTTATCGATTTTCCAGAAAATATTGCGGAGATGACCACCGGCAAAACCCCCCTCAAGGTGCAGCACCACAGCACCCCCCATCCCCCCATCGAAAAGATTCAACAGGCCGCCCGCATCATTGCCGATGCCCGGTTTCCCATCGTCATGGCCGGCAACGGGGTGATTCGGGCCAACGCCAGTGAGATGCTGGTGGCCTTTGCCGAAAAATTGAACATACCCATCGCCACCACCTTCATGGCCAAAGGGGTGATTCCCTTCTCCCATGAACTGGCCCTGGGAGCCGTTGGACTGCAAGCCCATGACTACGTCTCCTGCGGCTTTGAGCGGGCCGATGTGATCATTTGCGTCGGGTTTGATCTGGTCGAGTACCATCCCAGCCTGTGGCATCCCGACAAAAATCGCAAAATCATCCATATCGATGCCTCCCCCGCCGAGGTGGACGAACATTACATCCTGGAAGTGGGGGTGGTGGGCGATATTGCCCAATCGCTCAAGGGAATCGCCGCCGAAAGCCGTTTTCATAAAAGCCGGGTGGTCCACTCCCTGCGGGAGACCATCGTTCGGGAACTGGACGCCTTTGCCGAGGATGGCGAATTTCCGGTCAAACCCCAAAAAATTCTCTGGGATCTGCGGCAGGTCTTGGCCCCGGATGACATTGTCGTCTCCGATGTGGGTGCCCATAAAATGTGGATCGCCCGCATGTACAAGACCGAACGCCCCAATACCTGCATCATTTCCAACGGGTTTGCCGCCATGGGCATCGCCGTGCCGGGGGCCATTGCCGCCAAACTGGTCCATCCCGACCGGACGGTCGTGGCCGTGACCGGCGACGCCGGCTTTCTGATGAACTCCCAGGAGATAGAGACCGCCATGCGCATCGGCACGCCGATCATCATCCTGATCTGGAACGATGCCGCCTATGGGTTGATCCAATGGAAACAGATGAAACATTTTGGCCGGGAGAGCCATATCCAGTTTACCAACCCGGATTTTGTCCAGTATGCTCAAAGTTTTGGCGCGAAGGGCTACCGGGTGGAACGGACTGAAGATCTGGTGCCCATCCTGAAACAGGCCATCGCCGACCAGACCGTGGTCATCATTGACTGCCCGGTGGATTATCGGGAAAATCTGAAATTGACCCAAAAATTGGGTGAACTGGTCTGCCCTATCTGACTCGCCGGGCGACCATTCCGCGTTGGTTCAGGTGCTCGACCACCCGTTCGACGTGGTCGCCCTGCACCTCGATGGTGCCGTTCTTGACGGTGCCACCCGACCCGCAGAGCGTCCTGAGCTGCTTGCCCAGTTGTGCCAGCGAGACCGGGTCCAACGCCACCCCCTGGACCACCGTCACCCCTTTTCCCTGGCGACCTTTGGTCTCTTTGTAGACACGCACCGTGCCAGCGGACGGGGTCACCGCTGCCGGGCGACCACAGCGGCAAGCGGCGACCACCACACCACACCGGGGACACATCCGGCCGCTCTCGGTGGAATAGACGACACCGTCCGGTTTCTGGTTGCCGTTCATGACTGCCTCTGAGTGGTCTGGGCGTTGGGTCATGCTGCCCTTGCAACCCTATCGTCTACAGAATTTTTCCCTCCTGGTCAACCCTCGGCACCGGAACGACCAACCCTCTCCATCCTTTATTAACCGTTTGGCAACGGTGATGGCTTGCTTAAAATGGCCCTTTGCAGTAGTCTTCCTGCCCATGGATAAAATTATTGTTCGAGGCTGCGGTCCTCTCAGCGGTACCATACCCATCAGCGGTGCCAAGAATGCCACGCTACCCGCGCTGGCCGCCACCCTGTTGACCGATCAATCGGTGCATCTTTCCAATATTCCCCATCTGTTGGATGTCACGACCATGCTGGAATTGTTGGGCCAGCATGGGGCCGCCATCACGGTGGATGAACGGTTGGGCGTGGAGATTGACAACCGGAAGATTGACAACTTTCTGGCCCCCTATGATCTGGTCTGTACCATGCGCGCCTCCATCCTGGTGATGGGGCCGCTCCTGGCCCGTTACGGACGGGCGGATATCTCCCTGCCCGGTGGATGCGCCATCGGCTCCCGACCGGTCAATCTGCACATTGACGGGTTGCGTGCCATGGGGGCAGAGATCTCCCTCAGTGCCGGATACATCCACGCCCGCGCCAAACGGTTGCACGGCGCGCGCATTGTCATGAATCCCGTCACCGTCACCGGCACCGAAAATTTGCTGATGGCCGCCACCCTGGCCAAAGGACGCACCTATCTGGAAAATGCCGCCAAAGAGCCGGAAGTGGTCGATCTGGCCAATTTTCTCACCAAAATGGGTGCCCGCATCCATGGTGCCGGCACCTCCACCATCATTGTGGATGGAGTGGATGCCCTCCACGCGGCCCGCCATCGCATCATGCCGGATCGCATTGAGACCGCCACCTTCATGGTGGCCGCCGCGGTGACCTACGGAGATGTCGTCCTGACCGGCACCAACGCGGAATTTTTGGCCCTGCCCATCCAAAAATTGGCCGAGGCCGGGGTGCGGGTGGAGGAGGATCCGGGCCGAGAGAGTCTGCGCATCACCTGCGCCCGTCCATTGCGGGGCGTCAACCTGGAAACCTCCCCCTACCCCGGCTTTCCGACGGATATTCAAGCCCA
>CAIWLA010000278.1 GCA_903913345.1 uncultured Magnetococcales bacterium
ACGGTGGAACGCACACCGCTGAGCAAAACGAACGGCGTAAAATCGCCCAACCGGCGACCCAGGCCGATATAGGCCATATCCCCATTGGACACCATGTCGGCGGTGGTGGTCACTCTGCCCCATTCAGCCTGGCCCAGCCAAGTCCCATCGTCATAAGCGACACCAAAAGTGGCATAGCGCAGGGTCACGTCCTTGTAGGTGAGTTCGCTACGCAAGGCAGCAGATTCAGCACTCACATTGGGAATACCCCCTCTCGCCTCCATTTCCAGTCCAGCTTGCAGAGGTGCCAGGATGGGTGCGTCGGTTTTGATACGCATTTGCGAATAGCCGCCCTTGATCCGCCAGGGGTCTGATTCCCAGGCAGCGTTGAGACTCCACACATTGTCACTCTTGAAATCGTAATCAGGTCCGGTCGATGCGTCCGATCCCATAGGAAATTTCAGACCGGCATGACCCGCCTGGGCTTTCAAACGCCAACGGGTGGAGCCTTCCTCCATGGTGTAGGCCATGTCACCGCCGTTAACGGAATAGATGGGTATCCACCCATAAAATTCTACGGGCGGACGAACCCATGGATAGGCATAGCCCAGATTACGATGATCTGACATTAAAAACACATCATAGCCCACTCGACCCAGGCGAACGTCAAAGGCTGGCGTTGGGTGCAGGTTGATGAAGGCCCAATCCAGATAACTGTCAAGAGAGGTGTCCTCCTGATCGCGTAACACCGCCTGCGCCATGAAATCCATAAAGGCATTCAACGGATAACTCGCTTGCAGGCCCAATCGGCTATCCATCACCCAAGAGTCGCTCGTCTGATTGTTTTTCCTCGGACGCTGGCTGAGATCTCTCAGATTGGCCAGGTTCGCGTTGTCGTCGTGACTATAACCCAGAGTCCCGTAGACGTCGAAGCGCAAACGGTCCTCCTCGGCCAGTACCGTGCCAACGGGCGACAAAGGCAAGAATACCCAGAGGAACCACAGAAGGCTGCCGATTTCTGGACGGCTCTTCCGTGTTGCCATGAGGCAGATAAAGTCAACAAACATATAAAAATTCATTATTCCACCAAAGATCTACTGCTAACAGACTCAATCATTCCTTCGACTCCAGATCGATGACTGGGAACGACAATGCCATCTGGACACCCATAACCGTTTTGGGCTGCTGTTTGGAATGCGATTGCCCTGCCATTGACAACAGTCTGCGTTGCAGATTTTTCAATAGTTCTTTACCATGCACGGGTCAAGGGGGAATCGTTCCCCTGGTGAGGTCCAGGGGCAGGGCATCTGCCGGGGTTGGGGGCAAACCCCCTTTTTCTGGACCAAACGATGACCCATTCCGGTTTTTGGCACCAATCCCGTTGTGAGGTGTATGGTCCATGTATTTGGTCGCGCTCAGAATGCTCATGGGAGATCGGCTCAAATATTACGGGTTGATTGCAGGCATCTCGTTTGCCGCCATGTTGATCTCGCAACAGGCCGCCATTCTGGTGGGTTTTACCAAGCAGACCGGGGCCTTCATCCGTGACACGGCCCAGGCCGATCTGTGGATCATGGACCCACAGGTCCGTTTTTCCCAGGATCGAGTCCCCTTGCGGGAGACGATCGTTCATCTGGCCCGTGGCACGACGGGCGTGGCCTGGGCGGTCCCGCTTTTTCAGGGCTTTTTGCGGGCCAGAATGCCGGACGGGACCAGTTTCACCCTGATTCTGGTCGGGTTGGACGATGCCAGTCTGGTGGGCGCGCCACCCCAGATGGTGGAGGGGCAACTCACCGATCTGCGGCGGGATCGGGGGGTGATCGTCGATGCCCGCACCAGCGGCAAAAAACTGCGCATGAAAAATGGGGGGCAGCGCGCCCTGCGGGTGGGAGACCACTTTTCCATCATGGACCACGATGCCCATATCGTCGGTTCCTACCGGGGTCGGGTCAGTTTTTTTTGGGAACCTGTCCTCTATACCACCTATTCCCGTGCCCTGGCCTTTGCCTTTTATGAACGCAACATGCTCTCCTATGTCATGGTCAAACTGGCTCCGGGTGCCGATCGGGAGGCCACCCGGCAGGCTCTGCAACGACGCACGGGGCTGACGATCCGCACCAATGAGGAATTCATCCAGATTACCGCCGATTATATCCTCAATGAGACCGGCATTCTGATGAATTTTGGCTTTGCGGTGCTGTTGGGCTTTGCCATTGGGGCATTGGTGGCGGGACAGACCTTTTATAACTTCACGTTGGACAATTTGCGGCATTATGGCACCCTCAAGGCCATGGGCGTTTCCAATGGCCAACTGACCGGGATGCTCTTTTTGCAGGTTGGCGTGGTGGCCCTGTTGGGCTATGGAATGGGCATCGGCACGGGGGCCGGGCTGGGCTTGTGGATGAATGCCTCCGGTCTGGCCTTCAGTATGCCCTGGCAGATACCCGCCATCACCCTGGCGGCCATCGGTTTGGTCTGCCTGATTGCCGCCTGGTTTTCCCTGCGCCGGGTCTTTGCCCTGGAGCCGGCCGTGGTCTTCAAGGGATGATTCCGGTGCCGAGACCACCCGCCGCTTCCTCCGGTCAGCCGCCACTCGCCGTCCATTGTCTCGGTCTGACTAAAATTTTTGGCGTGGCGGAACAGGCGGTACAGGCCTTGCGGGGGATCGATCTCGATATTCTCCAGGGGGAGTTGATGATGCTGGTCGGCCCTTCCGGTTGTGGCAAGACCACGTTGATTTCCGTCATGGCCGGTATTCTCGATGGCAGCGGGGGTGTTTGCCAGGTGCTGGGGGAGGATCTCCGTGCCATGGACTCCACCACCCGCACCCGTTGGCGCAGGGACAATATCGGTTTTGTCTTTCAGACCTTCAACCTGATACCCGCCTTGACCGCCGTGGAAAATGTGGCGATTCCCCTGCTGGTGCGCCGGGAATCCCGCCCCAGAGCTTTGGCAACGGCCCAGGAGATGCTGGCTCAGGTGGGGTTGGCCGACCGTGCCCAATCCCTGCCCAACCAGTTGTCCGGTGGGCAACAGCAACGGGTTGCCATTGCCCGCGCCCTGGTCCATCGGCCCAGACTGGTGGTCTGCGATGAACCCACCTCGGCCCTCGACCATAAAACCGGCCATCAGATCATGGAGCGGATGCAGGAGGTCTCTGTCAGTCCCCATTGTGCCCTGGTGGTGGTGACCCACGATGCCCGCATCTTTGAATTTGCAGATCGCATCGCCCACATCGAGGATGGTCGTATCATCGATCTGGTGACCCATCATCCGCACCCGCCATCATCCTCTTGCCACGGAGTACGCCATTCATGAGCCATAGCCAGGGAAAAACCGGTCGCCTCCTGCCACCCGCATTGGCCGTCGTGGGGTTGGGTGTGATGGTCTATGCGGTGATGGCCGGAGATGAACATTTTCCACCGACTGCACCGCTTTCGACCCCCGCCACCACCCCCTATGCCCACACCGTGGCCGGATCGGGATTGGTGGAGGCGAGCACCCGCAATATGGCCGTGGGCAGTCCCCTCTCCGGTATTGTGACGGAGGTTCCGGTTCGGGTTGGCCAGCGGGTGGCGGTCGGGGATCCCCTCTTTCAACTCGATGCACGACAGATTCAGGCGGAGCTGGGGGTGCGTCAGGCCGCCTTGCGGGTGGCGGAGAGCCGTCTGGTGGAGGCGGCTGCCTCCGCCCAGGAGGCCAAATTTCTCTTGCAGCAGGTCAAGGGACTGGAGGACAATCGGGCCGTCTCGCGGGAGGAGGTGCAGCACCGGGAGACCGCCGATTCCGTGGCCCGTGCCCGTGTGGCCAGTGCCGAGGCGGCCATTCGTCAGGCCCGTGCCGAGTGGGAGGCGGCGCAGACGGAGAGGGACCGTTTGACCGTGCGGGCGGCGGTGGCGGGTGAGGTGTTGCAGGTCAATATTCAACCCGGTGAATTGCTGGCAGCGGCGGGCATCTCCTCTCCACCCATGATTCTTGGTGAGACCAGTCTTTTGCATGTACGTGTTAACATTGATGAAAATGATGCGTGGCGCATCAAGCCAGGTTCGCGGGCCACCGCCTGTCTGCGGGGCAATGCCGCCATCCGCACCGATTTGACCTGGGTGCGGACGGAACCGCTGGTGATTCCCAAGCAATCCCTGACCGGCAGTTCGGCGGAGCGGGTCGATACGCGGGTGTTGCAGGTGCTGTTTGCCTTCGAGCGGGGTACATTGCCCATTTATGTCGGCCAACAGATGGATGTTTTTATCGAATCGGCACCGGACACGGGAGCCAATCCGTGAACAAAATGGGGGTGCTCTTGGCCCTTCTGCTGGGTGGCTGTACCCTGGTGGGCAAGGCGTGGGAACGTCCCGTTCTGCCCTCTCCGGCGGCCTGGAGTCTGCCCCTGCCCGCTGCGGAGGAGGCCACGGCGGAGGGGAATTTTTGGTCCGCCTGGGGGGACAGCCGTTTGGTGGAGTGGATCCAGCGGGCCGTTCTGGAGAACCGGGAGATGCGTCTGGCGGTGGCCCGTATTGCCGAGGCCCGTGCCCTGACGCGGGGAGCCGCTGCCGGTGAGCAGCCCACAGTGGATCTGGGTGGCTCGGTGGCGCGGGATCGTGCCTCGGAGGAAAACCGGATGCCGATGCGTGGCATCCCCAATCCGGTGACCCTCTATCAGGCCGGTTTTGATGCGCATTGGGAGTGGGATCTGTTCGGACGGATCAGCCACCAGAAGGAGGCCGCCGAGGCGGAGTGGCTGGCCGCCAATCGGATGCAATCGGCCTTGCAGATCAGCCTTTCCGCCGAGGTGGCTGCCACCTATTGCGACTGGCGGGCGGCCCAGGCCAAGGGGGAGGCCCTCCACCGGCAGGCCGAGGCGAGTCGTGCCTTGTTGGATATGGTCCGTTCCCGTCTCCATGCGGGTTTGAATTCGGAACTGGATCTGCGCCGTGCCGAAGACCAGTTGGCGCAGACCGAGGCCCGTCTGCCGGCGGTGCAGGCGGCGTTGGGGTTGGCGATGCGCCGGTTGGGGGTTTTGACCGGCGGACAGGCGGATTCCCTGCTGGCCGAAATCTCTGCCGGGGGTTCTTTGCCCGTCATGGTTCCTGCCTTGCCCTCGGTAGTGCCAGCGGCCTTGCTGGATCGCCGACCGGATCTGCTGGCCGCCGAGGCCAGGGCGCACGCCGCCCAGGCCCGGATTGGCGCGGCGGAAGGGGAGCAATGGCCCCATCTGAGCCTGGCGGCGACCCTGGGCACCCTTTCCATTGCATCGGGTGGTTTGCTGTCGTCCGGGAGTTCTCTGTACAACGTGGGTCCGCAGTTGAGTCTGCCGCTTTTGCACGGGGGTGCCCTGGAGGCCGAGGTGGATGCGGCCCGTGCCAGGGCGGAGCAGGCGGTTCTGGCCTGGGAAAAGGCGGCGGCGGAGGCCATTCTGGAGGTGGAAACGGCCGCTTTGCGACAGAGGGAGGCCAAGGAGCGGTATGAATTTCTTTCCAAATCTTTGGTGGCCCAACGTCAGGCACTGGATCTGGCGACGGTCCGTTATCAGCGGGGAATGAGCGATTTTACCGTCCCCCTGGAGGCCACCCGGCAATGGGCGGCCATGGAGATCGAGGTGATCGAGGCCCATCTGCACCTGTTGACCAGCGGCATTGCCCTGTACAAGGCGTTGGGTGGGGGGTGGACGGGGAAGTGAGGGCTTTTGAAGATCGTCAAGCGTTCCGCCAGTCAGATTTTCCGTTGCTCGATCCCGTCAGGTTTCTCCCTCTGTCTCGTCTGCCTCATCCGGCAGACCGGCCAACGCCCGTTCGATTTGCTCGATGCTCGGCAGTCTGGTTTGCAGGTCTGCCGGCAGGTTTTCCAGCAATTGATATTCGGCCACTCCCATGGGTTGGGCACTGTCCCGCAGCGCGTACTCGGCCACCACCTTGTTTTTGCTCTTGCACAGCAACAGGCCGATGGTGGGGGCGTCCTGTTCGGCCTTGACCTGCGCATCCACGGCGGTCAGGTAAAAGCCCAGTTGTCCCAGGTGTTCGGGTTTGAACTTTTCCGCCTTCATTTCGACCACCACATAGCAGTGCAGCTTGAGGTGGTAGAAGAGCAGATCGATGAAAAAGTCATCGCCGCCCACCTCCAGCAGAACCTGCCGCCCGACGAAGGCAAAGCCCGCACCCAGTTCCAGCAGGAAGCGGGTGACGTGCTGCACCAGGGCCGATTCGATCTCCCGTTCGCTGGCTTCCCGGTCTACACCGAGAAAGTCAAACAGATACGGATCTTTCAGCGTTTGCTGTGCCAGATCGGAGCTGGGAGCGGGCAGACGGGCCTCGAAATTGGTCAACGCCTTGCCTTCCCGCTCCAGCAGGCGGGTTTCGATATGGATGTTGAGCACCGCCCGTGACCAACCGTGTAGGATGGCGCGTTGGGCGTAGGCCAATCGCTGTCGTGGCTCTTTCAAGCGGGTGAGCAGCACCAGGTTGTGCCCCCAGGGTAATTGTCCAACAGCCTGTTGGACAATTGACTCGTCTGGCCAGGATTCGGCAAAGGCGCGCATATACATCAAGTTGGCGCGAGAGAAACCCTTCATGTCCGGGAAAGCCGTGCGCAGATCATGGGCCAACCGCTCGATCACCTTGCTCCCCCAGCCCTCCCGCGCCTGCCGTTCCAGGATGTCATGCCCGATTTGCCAGTAAAGCTGCACCAACTCCCGGTTGACCGCCAGAGCGGCCCGTTGCTGGGCCGAGTGGATGCGGGTTTTCAATTCGGCCAGCCAGTCGGCATAGCCGCTGGGCGGCGGGGTAAGCGAGGCGGGGGGTGGGTGGGTCATGGGATGTCTCCGGATTGTTCCGTTCTGGCCGCGTCTCCGGCCGGTCGTGCCAGCCATGGGAGACACCGGGGTCACCCCACAGGGTGGCCCATTTTCAAGGCTTGTTGGATGAACTGCTGAAGGCTACCCCTTTTCCCAACCCGCCAACCGCTGCCCCTCAAAATCAAACGCCAGCACCGTGACCCGCGTTGTGGTCGGCAGGCGGGCGATGACCGCCTGGGCGGCGCGCTCGACCAGTGCCTGGACAAAGGCACCCTCCAACCCCTGTTCCGCCAATTGTTCCATTGCATACCGCACAGTGACACCCGTCTGAATGGCCTGACAACGCGCCTCCGATCCCCCCACCTGCCGGGCCAACTGGGCCATCCAGGCCATGTCGATGGTCCCCTTGCGGGCGTGGGTGTTGGCCAGACCCTGGCCCATCTTGGCCAGTTTGCCCACCATGGCGGCGATGATCAAATCGGGCATCCCCACCTGGGCGACCGTCTCCAGGGCCGCATGGAGAAAATCCCCCATCTGCACAAAGGCATGGTCCGGCAGATCCGGACGCGCTCCCATGGCAAACCGCTCGCTGCGCCGACCGGTGGCCAGAACCAGGGTCAAAACCCCCTGGGCGGCCGCTGCCTGAATCGATTGCTGCATCGCCGCCTTGAAGGCCGCCGTCGAATAGGGATGGACAATCCCGGTGGTGCCCAGAATGGAAATACCCCCCACAATCCCCAACCGGGGGTTGAGGGTGCGCCGGGCCAAGGCCGCCCCGCCGGGCACCGACAGGAGAATCTCCAGACCCGATCCCGCCAACCACTCCCCGGCCGCCAACCGGGCATTCTCCTCAATATTGCGCCGGGGCACGGGGTTGATGGCGGCCTGTTGCAACGGCAATCCCAGCCCCGGACGGGTGACAATGCCAATCCCTTCCCCCCCCAACACCACAACGGCCCCCGCGTTGGGCAGGGGCCGCACACGGGCCGTCAGACGGGCACCATGGGTGCAGTCCGGGTCATCCCCGGCATCCTTGATCACCACCGCCTCCGCCCACTCTGCGGTCACGATACCCGCCGCCACCGGGAAGAGGACGGTTTGACCCGTGGGCAGAATGGTCTCCACCTGGGCCGGTATCACGCCAGAGATCCAGCCCACCGTGGCCGCCCTGGTCGCCGCCGCCGCACAGGCCCCGGTGGTAAAACCGGTCCGGGTGCCCCGACGCGCCGGGGTGGCCAATCGGCTCACAGCGGGGCCTCCAGGGCGAGATCCATCAAAGCATGGAGGGCGGCCACCGCCAGGGTGGAACCGCCCTTGGTCCCCTGGATGGCGATCCAGGGGGGATCCGCCAGGGTCATCAGGGCCTCCTTCGATTCCGCCGCCGCAATAAATCCCACCGGAACGCCAATGATCAGTGCCGGACGCACCCCTTCCTCCCGCACCAGACGGATGATTTCCAGAAGGGCCGTGGGGGCGTTGCCAATGACCACAATTCCCCCCGTCAGCAGACCGGATCGCCAGCCATGGCGCATCGCCTGGACCGCACGGGTGGTCCCTTCTGCCTGCGCTTGGGCGATGACGGCGGGGTCGGCGTTCCATTGGTGGACCATCAGCCCCAATGGCACCAATCGCCGCGCGGTCAGCCCCGCCCGAATCATCTCGACATCCACAATGAGGGGGGCAGAGCGGCGCAGAGCCTCCACCGCCGCCGGCACCGCCTGGGGATGAAAACGGGTCAGATCTTGAAAAGAGAGATCCCCGCTGGTGTGGATCAAACGCTGCACCACCCGCCATTGCCCCGGATCCCGGTCGCCGTGGTTGCCCACCTGTGCTTCGATCAGGCGAAACGAGGCCGCCTCGATGGCCGCCCCGGCGGGGACAATGGGCGGAGGGGGGTGACTCATCCGTGCAGCCCATGGGCACAACGGTGGCGGGTCTCTTCCGCCGCCACCTGGCTGAATTTGCAGCAATCGCACTCCATCATGGTATCCCCGCTGCCCGTCCTGGCCTGCTCCAGCCGTTGCTCCAACAGGGTGACCAGGGTGTCGCTGATCCCCAGATGACCGGCCTGGGCAAAGGCCACACGGGGATACTGGCTGCGCAACCGCTCCACCTGTCGGGTGATCCGCTTGAGCAGACGACCCGTGAACAAATAATAGGGCAGAATGACCATCTGCCGCATCCCCAAACGCACCATCCGCTGCACCATTCCTTCCAGTTTCGGCTCGGTGATGCCGGTGAAGGCATAGTCCACCAGGTCGTGCTGCGTTGTTTCAAAGATCCAGCGGGCCATGCGGGCCACCTCGGCATTGGCCGACATGTCCGAGGAACCCCGGCCCAGCAAAATGATCCCTGTGTTGGCGGGGTCCGGCATGTCCAGGGTGACCATGGCACTGTGCAACCGGCGGCGCAACAGCTTCAGGATCGGCTCCTCACACCCGAAATGGCGACCATAGCGAAATTCCACGCCGGGCATCGCCGCCCTGGCCTGACGAATGGCCTCCGGGATCTCCATCTTGACGTGTCCAGCGGCGTTGAGTATCAACGGCAGGGCGATGACCCGATCCGCATCCTGGGCGGCCAGTCGCAAACCGGCCTCCATCAGGGGTTCGGCCAGTTCGATAAAACAGACCTCCACCCGTCTTGCGGGATCCTTTCCCTGCCAATAGGCGGCCATATCCAACACTTCCTGGTTGCCATCGGCATCCCGTGAACCGTGGCCGATGAGTAAAACCGTCTCGCGCATTTTTTCAAGATTCTCCTGCAAAAGAGGCCGTTCGGCAACCATGTCCGAAGGCGGGATGATACAACCGGGAGCGAATGGGGGGGGCCAGATGGCCGGTATTGATCGTGGGACCGAGAATGATCATGGTTTGACTCTCGATCCGGGCCGCCGCGCACTGTTCGGCCATGTTGGCCAGGGTGCCGCGCAGGATGATCTCCTCGCCGGGCCATTCCGCCTTGTGGACCACCAGGACCGGGGTATCCTCCGACCAGCCGGCGGCGGCCAATTCGGCACGAATGGTGGACCAGAGGGTGATGGAGAGATGGAGACAGAGGGTGGCACCATGCCGGGCCAAATCCCGCAATTGTTCCCCGGCGGGGAGGGGGGTGCGTCCGGCCACCCGTGTCAGGATGACGGTTTGGGTCACCTCTGGCAGGGTCAGGCTCTCCAGGGCCACCGCCGCCGAGGCGGCAAATGAGGGCACTCCAGGCACCGCCTTGACGGTGACACCTGCCTGCAACAGGGGATGCGCCATCTCGGACAACGCCCCGTACAACGAGGGATCCCCCGTCTGGAGACGGACCACGGTGGCGGTGCGTCGGGCCTGTTCCAGAAGCCAGTGGACCATCTCTTCCAGGGTCATGCCGCTGGAGTCGGCCAGGAGACAGCCGGGTGGGGCGTGGTCCAGGTGGGCGCGACTGACCAGGGAACCGGCATAGAGAATGGCTCCGGCGCGGGTCAGGAGATCCCGACCGCGCACGGTGATCAGATCGGCGGCCCCCGGTCCGGCCCCCACCAGCCAGACAGTACCCGTTGGGGGGGCCAATTGGCTCTCAGGGTGTGTGGACATGAATCGTTTGCCTCCCGTTCGGAGTGAGATAAAACGGTCTGTTGCGGCGAACGGAAAGGCAACCATTGGGGAGAGGGGAGAGAAAAACCAGGAGGAACAGCGAGAGCAACCGGGCGCAATCCTCCCGGCACTCGCCCATGCCACCCGCCGCAGCACGTACAGGCCATTCCCTGGGTCGGTTTCCGGGCTTTCGAGGGGATCTCTAGATATGTTAAAGATCCAGACCATGCGCCTTCCCAGCCGTTTGGCCAGTGGCTTGTGTGCAGGTCACGACTCGAACACCGTTGCGGGGGCAGCACCGGACTCGCCACCGCAGCGGCTGACCGGATTTCCCAGTTCATGGGGGGCAAAACAGGCCACCCAATACCCTCAGGGAGGGAACTGGGTGCCACTCTACGCCAGGGACTCCATGCGGGTCAAGGGATGACCCCAGTCGGAGAAGAGGTTGAGAATGTCAGGCGGGTTTCCGGGTCGAGCCGATTTGATTCTTGACGCATGAAAGCAGGGCTTCCGTCAATTGCCTCCCCGTCTGATACCGTTTTGAGACCTCTTTCTGTAGTACCTTGCCCACAATGACCCGCAAACAGGCGGGCAAGGTGGGTCGAACGGTCAGCAGGTCAACGGGTGGCTCGCGGCTGATTTGCAGCAACAGGGAGGCCATCTCCTGGGCCGGAAAGGGCAAATGGCCGGTCAACAACTGATAAAAGACCACACCGAGGGAAAAGAGGTCAGAGCGGCCATCGACCGGTTGACCCAACAGTTGTTCGGGGGACATGTAACAGGGGGTGCCCGCCACCAGACGGGTTTTGGCCGCCGCCCCGTCGTCCGTGCGATCGGGGATCATCTCCTGGGCAATGCCAAAATCCATAATTCTGACCTGGCGCGTGGCGGGGTCAAGCAGCAGATTGGCCGGCTTGATGTCACGATGGACCACCTGATTTTTATGGGCATAATCCAGAGCCATGGCCACCTGGGCAACCATCAGGATGACCCAGGGCACCGGGAGGAGGGGGTGGTCCGGGGTGGCCTGGGTATACACCTCCAGGGAGTGACCGGTCAGTCGTTCCATGACGACATAGGCCCACTCCGCCTCTTCTCCCTGGTCGTGAATGCGGACAATGTGGGGATGGGTGAGTCGACTGGCCAGCGTGGCCCCGCGCAAAAAACGGTCTCTGGCGGCTGCGGTCGAGGTTGCCACGGGAAACAGTTTGAGGGCGACCTCCTGATCGGTGCGCAAATCCCGTCCCAGGTAGACCGTACCCATGGCCCCCCGGCCCAGGGTCTGTTCAATCCGGTAATGATTTATTTGCGTCGGACTGGGTTCGACTGGCGGTTCGACTAGCGGTTCGGCTGTCTGCTCGATGGATGGCGGGTCTGGTTGCTCAGTGGACGGCGCGATGGATGAATCGATGGGTGGCCGCCTCTTTTTTCTGGCCATCCGCAACCACCCGTAACCGACCCCCAGGAGCAACAGACATCCCGTGAGTGGCAACCAAAGGGTATGGAGGAGATCGGGCAGTGCGTCCATCAGCGGGCATACCCCACCTGGAACAACCGTCTGCACCGGATGTTGCCAAACCGATGACGCTCTCTTTGCGGTGCCATGCCGTCAGCCATCAGAGGATCACAGTCATCCGAAAGGGTTTGTGGGGATAAATGGACAATGGGCAGCGGTTTTTCTTGAGTGTATTGTTCATGTCGGGTAAGATCTCCAAAATGGAGGGGGCACAGGCCAAAGAGGATATCGCAAAAACCGAGCCATATTCTACAAGATCGTGCTCTCAGGTGGTCGCTGGCCTCATCGCACCGCGAAATCAAACGGACAGCAGAGGAATTTTGTATGCGCATATTTTGGGTGTTATGGGTGTTTTCCTTGTGTTCTTCGGCCATGGCTGACTGGAATGAGGTGCGTGAGGAGGATGGGGCGGTGGTGGTGACTCGGCCCGGAAAGGTGCCGGATGGTCGTGCCACGGGGCAGTCTCCATCGGGAGCGGTTCGCACCCCCCGTTCTGCGGAGGGGGGGATCTCTGGCGAAATTCAATCCGCCCAATCGGTTTCATCCATGGCAGAAAAAGGGGATGCCACGGCACAGTATGCCCTGGGTCGTCAGTATGAGCAGGGCGATGGGGTGGGCCAGGATTATGGCTCGGCAGCCATTTGGTACTATATGGCCGCCCAGCAGGGATTGGCCGAAGCCGAGGCGCAACTGGGCCTGTTGTACCGTGCGGGCAGGGGTGTCCCCCAGAGTGACAGGGAGGCGGCCGTTTGGTTGCGCAAGGCGGCGGAGCAGGGGGTTGCCAGGGCGCAAAGCCATCTGGGTTTTCTGTATCGGGCGGGCAGAGGGGTGGTCCAGGATGACAAGTCCGCCGCGAACTGGCTGCGTCGGGCGGCCGAGCAGGGGGATGCCAACGCCCAACACAACCTGGGTGCCCTGTATGCCAACGGCCAGGGCGTACCACAGGAGGATATCACGGCCCACCAGTGGCTCAATCTGGCCGCCGCCAATGGCAACCCCGTGGCAGCAGACGACCTGGTCCTTCTGGAAAAACGGATGACCTCATCCGAGATTGAGAGTGCGCAGGGGCTGGCCCGCGAGTGGATGGAAAAACATGCAGGTAAATAGCCACCAGCGAGAGTTCCAAAAAACCGGGGGGCGGTCTTTGGACGCGACTGTTCATTGACAGTCGTCCGGGGCGTTGCTATTGTCGAAGGTTGTGGTCGTGTCGGGGGGAATGGCACGGTCGGGTTTTGGCGATCATTTTCTGGCTTGCTCGTGTTTCCCATGCTGACCAAACGTCATCACGAAATTCTCAGGCTGGTTGTCCATGCGCACATGGAAGGGGGGGAACCCGTTGGTTCCAAGACGATCAGTGCCCGTTCCCAGTTGGGGATTTCGTCGGCCACCATCCGCAATGCCATGGGGGAATTGGAGGAGATGGGGCTGTTGACCCAGCCGCATACCTCGGCCGGTCGGGTGCCGACCGATCTGGGATTTCGCTTTTATGTGGACAGCCTGTTGGAGGTGGCGGCCTTGGGCGGCGAAGAGCAGGAGCTGATCGTCCGGGCTTGCGAACAGGGCAGCGAAGATCTGGAAACCGTTTTGGCCAGAGTCAGTCAGGTGCTGGCCACCTTGACGCTGAATGCCTGCATGGTCCGCACACCGAATGTGCGGCACGCGGTCTTGCGGCGGGTGCAGTTTATCAAACTGGCCAGCCGTTCCGGTCCAGACCGCATCCTGGCCTTGCTCATCTCGGACTCCGGGCAACTGCGCAGCCGCGTGTTCCACCTGGAAAGCGATCCCTCACAAGAAAAATTGGACCGGTTTGGCTCTTTTTTGAGCCGCCAACTGGAAGGAATGACCCTGACCGAGGCGCGGGAACATTTGCAGCGTGAGGTGGAACAGAGCGAACAGGAATACCGGGCACTCTGCGGCAGCCTCCTGAAAAGCGTCTCCGGGCTGTCCATGGGGGACGGGTTGATCGTCAATGGTCGGATGAATGTCTTTCGCTCCTTCATGGATCTGGCCCACATCCGGGAAATGTTGGCGGTTCTGGAAGAAAAAAAGGGACTGGTCAACCTGCTGGACAAGTGTCTGGATCTGGATGGTGTGCAACTGTTCATCGGCGCAGAGGCGGAATTGAGCCGGTCCGGCTGTGCCGTGGTGGCCGCTCCCTTCAAGGGAACCAATGGGCTGCATCCCGGCACCTTGGGGGTGCTCGGCCCGACCCGCATGGACTACGCACATGTCATTCCCCTGGTGGGCTTTACCACAAAAGTCTTGAGCACCCTCTTTTCGGATGGAACGGTTTCCGGATCGGTGCACATCTCTTTGGGTAGTCATTCAAACAGTGTGGAGAGTGGAACGTGAGTTGGAAAAAACGGGCTTCGGAAAAAGGTATCAAGGAGGCTCATATGGAGCAGGGCCAGGCAGAACAGGAACAGGAACCGGTGGTGGCCGCTGGGAAGCACGGTTCCAGCGGGGAAAGTCGTGGAGAGGCGGTGATTCTGGAACAGTCCGGGTCCGATGGCCTGGAATCTTCTGGAGATGACACATTGGAGGATGCGTCCATGCGATTTTTTGGCGGGGCCGGGGATGGCGATCAGCCACCGACAGACCAGGGGGCTGCCGGGGAACCTTCCCTGGAAGAGCAGTTACAGACGGCGATCTCCGAGTCCGAGGCACATCGCAACGCCCATTTGCGTACCATGGCGGAGATGCAAAACATGCGCAAGCGGTTTGAGCGCGAGGGTCAACAGGCCCGACAATATGCCATAGAAGGGTTTGCGCGGGATCTGCTGACGGTGGCAGACAATCTGGAACGGGCCTTGGCGGCGGTGCCGGCGGAGTGCAGCCCCGATCTGAAAATGTTTCAAGAGGGGGTGGCGATGACTCAGAACGAGCTGACGCGCGCCCTTGGGAAACACGGGGTGACCCGGGTCAAGGCGTTGCACGAGCCGTTTGATCCGAATCTGCATCAGGGGGTTTTGCAGGTGGAAGAGGCCGATGCCTTGCCAGGCACGGTGGTTCGCGAGATGCAGGCGGGTTATTTGCTCAATGGCCGTCTGTTGCGTCCCGCCATGGTGGGCGTGGCCAAGGAGCCGGAGCAGGCGATCGAGGTAGTCGCCGAGACGTGACGCAGAGAGTGCCTGGGCGTGGTCTTCGTCCATCGTGGTGAAAAGGGCGACAGAAAATATTCCCTGGCCACTCTTGACAATGGCCGGGGCGGTTCCCATATACACAGGTGGGAATTGTAGCGGAAGATCTCCTGTTGACCGGGTGGTTGACGGGGTGCTTCCGACTGAATGGGCAAATCGAACGGTAAGAGGTATTGAAAGATGGGTAAGGTGATTGGTATTGATTTGGGCACCACCAATTCGTGTGTGGCGATTATGGAGGGCGGAGATCCGAAGGTCATTGAGAACAGCGAGGGGAGCCGCACGACGCCCTCCATGGTGGCTTTTACCGCCAACAATGAGCGGTTGGTGGGTCAGGCGGCCAAGCGGCAGGCGGTGACCAATCCGAAAAATACCCTCTCTGCCATCAAGCGGCTGATCGGTCGTCGCTATGATGACCCCCTGACGGCGGAAGACCGGAAACAGGTGGCCTTCAATATTGTCAAGGCCGACAATGGGGATGCCTGGGTGGATGCGGGCGGCAAAAAGATCAGCCCCTCTGAGGTCTCTGCCTTTATTTTGCAGAAGATGAAACAGACGGCGGAAGATTATCTGGGCGAAAAGGTGACCGAGGCGATTG
>CAIWLA010000279.1 GCA_903913345.1 uncultured Magnetococcales bacterium
ATAAAAGAATTATTTAAAAAAAAGGGCGGAGGGGGGCTGGGGGAGGCGTTCAACAACCTTTCAAATTAGATTTGTTTACCCACTAGGGCACCCCGTCCCCTTTTCCCGACAAAAGATGCAACCGATCCGTCCAGAAGTGGATCTCCTGGGGATCCCGCACCGTACCACCCGCCAGCACCGCCTCGATCGACAAACGGGCCTCCTGCCATCTCCCCATCTCCTCCAGAAGGGGAATATCCATCTGTCTGGCCCAGGAGGGGACTTGATCTCCCGTGGCATAACGGCGCAGGGCCTGGGCATACCGCAACGCCAGAGGCAAGTCGTGCAACCGGTGGTTGGCAACCACGGCGGCCTGGGCCAACCAGGGCCAACGGGCCTGGGGATCCTCAAAAAACCGGCGATAGACAAAGGCCCCCAACCGCCGCTGCTGCTCCGGGGCCGAGAATTCCCCATAATAACGCACGGCAGACAGCAAGGGATACTGACCGCGTGGATCCAGATCCAATACGCTGCCCAGCCATCCCTCCAACCGCTCCATATCGAGATCGGCCATGGTCACCGACCGACCCGCCTGATCATCGAAGGCGTGCAACCACACCATCAACCCCTTGGCCAATACCACCGGTTCACCCAGACTGAACACGCGCAACCAGGCGGTGGGCACCGGCTCCGGCCACTGTTCCAGACGGGGTTGGGTGGAGGACGACAGGGCATGAAATCCCAACTGCCACATCAACCCCACCACCATCCACCCATAACAGGCGCGCGGCACAACGGAAAAAGGTCTTGCACTCGGCATGGTGGACTCTTCCCCGGCAGTATGCAAACGGTTACCAACATCCGCAGAATGGGTGATCAAACCAACGCAACCGACTCAGTCCGGAAGGATAGGAGAAATCGCAGAAAAAATCCATACAAAACAGAAAGTTTGCGCCAACTCGACCATAATTGCTTGATTTTCCGAAAATAGAACGCCAGAATGACCCGTTTCCGATGCTGCACCCGGAGAGGCCCACCAGGGAGGTCGGATGCAGCCAGCCGTCCGTTTCCCTTTCAACGACTTCAAGAAGGCCAATACCCACCCATGCTTGCCAACCGCTATGAATGGCTGATCGGTCTGCGCTATTTGCGGGCCAAACGGACCCAACATTTTATCAGTGTCATCACCCTTCTTTCGATGGGAGGAATCGCCCTGGGGGTCGCTGCACTCATCGTGGTGCTCGCCGTCATGACCGGATTTCGTGAAACCTTGCAAAATCAAATTCTGGGGGTCACCAGTCACATCACCATTCGCTCTTTTACCGGTGAAGTCAGCCAATTTGCCACCGTGTTGCAGAGTGTCAGCACCACCCCAGGCGTCTCCGGGGCCGCACCGTTCATCTCCAGTCAGGCCATGGTACAGGCCAGAGGACGTGCCATCGGTGTGGCCATGCGCGGCATCGACATTCAGCGGGAAAAACAGGTCTCCGACCTGGAAAAAAACCTGACCCAGGGCAGCCTGGAGCGACTGGCTGGCTTTGGCATTGTTCTGGGCAAAAATCTCGCCGCCAACCTGGGGGTCTCCCTGGGTGATTCGGTCACCCTCCTGGTGGCCACGGCCAATGTCACCGCCATGGGCACCATACCGCGCATGAAACGCTTTACCGTGGCAGGCATCTTCAATTCCGGCATGTACGAATATGACAGCGCCCTCGTCTACATCCATCTGCCCGATGCCCAGGCGTTGCTGCGCATGAATCAAACGGTCTCCGGCATCGAGGTCAAAACCCCCCACCCGGAATCCGCCGTCGCCATCCAAAAAATATTGGAACAACGACTCGCTCCGCTCGCACAGACCGAAAGCGGCTTCTGGATCCAGAACTGGATGGAGATGAACCACAACTTTTTCCGTGCCTTGCGTCTGGAGAAGGCCACCATGTTTGTCATTCTCTTTCTCGTGGTGGTGGTGGCTGCCTTTAATATTGTCTCCAGCCTGATCATGTCGGTCATGGAAAAGGCCCAGGAGATTGCCATCCTGAAGACCATGGGTGCCACGTCCAGGGGCATTATGACCATATTTATCATCAATGGCGGCATCATCGGCCTGACCGGCACCTTCTCCGGTTTGCTCCTGGGTTTGACCCTGGCCTCCAATCTGGAACCGGTTCTGGGAACGATTGAAAAGGTGTTCGGCATCCAGATTCTCTCAGGGGAGGTCTATTATATCGACCATTTACCCTCCAAGGTGGTCTTTTCCGATGTCGTCTGGATCACCGGTGTCAGCCTGGCCATCAGCCTGTGTGCCACCCTCTATCCCGCCTGGAGGGCCGCACGGGTGGACCCGATCGATACCTTGCGGTACGAATAGGGCCGCTCCGATCCCTTGTTCCGGCCTGTTTGTCTCTTACGTTCCAATGTCATATTGACGGATTTTGTTGTGCAGCGACTGGCGGGTGATGTCCAGCAATTGCGCGGCCTGCAACTTGTTACCCTGGGTTCTGTCCAGGGCGGCGCGAATCAGGCGAATTTCCAGACGTTCCCGCTGCTGGGGCAGGGACAACGAATCTGGAAGAGACTCGACCGGGTCCAGGACGGGCCTCTCTTTGGGCAGGGAGCAGTGTGCCACCGGAATGACCTCGCCATCGGCGGTCAACGCCACCAGACGCTCCACCTCATGTTCCAGTTGTCGCACATTGCCTGGCCAGTCGTAGGTTTCAAAACGGGCCAGGACTTCTGCCGAAAAACCCAACACCTTCTTGTTGAAGCGGGTATTCACCTCCTCCAGAAACATCATGGCCAGGGGCAGAATGTCCATGGAGCGGTCACGCAAGGGGGGAAGGATTAAATCCACAGAAAACAGTCGGAAAAACAGATCTTCCCGGAAGCGGCCTTTTTTCACCTCATCCTGCAAGTTTTTGGCGGAGGCACTGATGATGCGAAACTCATAGCGATGGAGCCGATTGCCTCCCAGACGCATCCCCTCTTTTTCCTGGATGGCGCGCAAAAATTTGGGTTGGATGGCCAACGGCATTTCGGAAATTTCATCCAGAAACAGCGTACCCCCGGTGGCCTCTTCAAACCGGCCCATGCGACTGGAAACCGCCCCGGTGAACGCCCCCTTCTCATAGCCGAAAAATTCGCTCTCCATCAAATTTTCCGGGATGGCCGAACAGTTGACCGCCACAAAGGGCCGGCCACGGCGTTCGCTGGACTGCTCATGGATCATGCGGGCAATGACCTCTTTGCCGGTGCCACTCTCGCCGGTGATAAAGACATTGACGGGCAGGGAGCCAATCTGACGTACCGTGGCCAACGCCTGGCGCATGGAGGGACTTTCGGCGATAAAATCGTGTTTGTCCGAGGCCTTGAATGCGGACCGCGTCATCTCCTCGTGCATATGTTTGGAGATGTTGATCATCTCCTCCGTGATAATGTTATGCTCGATGGAGAGTGCCAGATAGCGGACCACCTGTTGCAGCAGTTGTTCGTCCTGTTGGGTAAAACCCTCCTTGCCACGCTTGTTCAACACCTGAACGGCCCCGATGCACCGTTTTTCCGCCAGGCTGAAGATGGGGACGCTGATCAGGTTGCGGGTGACAAAATCGGTCTTCTGGTCAACCAGGGCATGAAAACCGTTATGACTTTCCAGGCCAGAACCGAAAATGGTCGCACCGCTGGAGATGGTGCGACCAACAATGCTCCCCTCTTTGGGGGCAATGATCTCTTTTTCCTGGACGCCTGTCCCAAATTTCAGCCAAACATCGTCCGATTCGGCACTGTAAATAAAAATGCTGCACCGCTCCGCCTGCACCAGTGGGGGAAACACGGAGACAAAAAAACGCATGAGATTTTCATAATCATGATTGGTCCAGGCGCGGGTGATGCGGTCCAATAACGCCTTGAGCGTGATCAGACGCTGTCTGATTTCCGTGGTCTTGAACATTTATCCGGCCAAAACCTGCGGTCGTCTGGGTGTCGACTCCTGGGGATAACCGGTGGGCAGGGAAAAGCGGGACAACATCTGAAACACCTCCAGGACGACCTCCTTGGGCAGGTTCAACAGGTGTGCCGTCTCGTCAATATCCGCCCCACTCAGGGCCAGGTCGATAATGTGCTGCCGCGTCTCGGAGGGGCGCGGTTTGGCCTGATAGTTCAGGAGAAAAATGCGCCGTTTGCAGGGAGGGTTCTGGCAGACAAACCGCTGTGCCCCGTTGGGCTGTTTGCCATACTTGACCACATTCAAACTGTCACAGTCTGGGCAACGCACCTCGACCACCGCCATCTGAAATCTCCTCTTTCGTCTGCGCAACACCTTGGGTAGACATCCAGCACTGTGCCATTGCCTGTCATCCAGCAATCAACTTCCATGCCAAACAGGTCACTCATTCCATTTGCCTTGCCCTCTGTGCGATTGCGCACCATGGACTGTGCAGGCCGACCTGAACGGGCTGCGATGGGGGAAAATTGTTCCGTGGCGACCGTGCAAAAAATGCCCACTCCCACGACATCCATGGTCTGATTTACCGTTAACAGCAATAAAATCATTATATTGTTTGATTGGACTTGAAGTTGCATCGTGGATGGACGGGCGATGGCGTATTGTGCGGCTTCCGCCAGATACCTCTCTTCGGGCATCATACGATTCAGAAAGGAGTTTCCATGGCAAACATCGCCTCCACCGGTTCCAACCTGCCCAATATCAACCAGACATCCGTGCTGGATGCCACCACGCTGTCCGCTCTGAAAGAGGGGCTGGACAAACTCTCCGGCGGTATCCGGGTCCGTTTGGCCAAGGATGGGACCACACAAGACCGGGGAGGTGCCTCTCTGCTGGCCCTGGGTGACCGGATGTCGGCCAATCTGCAAACCCTGAATCAGGCCACCCTCAACGCCAATGATGGCATCGCCATCACCCAGGTGGCGAGTGCCGGGTTGGACGACATTCATACCGACCTGCAACAGTTGCAAAAACTGGTCGTCGCCAGCCGCAGCGGCACGTTGAGCGATACCGATCGGGCGGCCTTGCAGGAACAGGCGAAACAGATCCTGCAGGCCATTGACCAAAAGGTTCATTCCACCCGCTACAACCATATTCCCCTGCTGGCCAGCACCAAGGCGATCCTGCTGCAAACCGGCATTGACACCAACACCCAGACCACCATCAGCCTGAAAGATTATTCCGATGCCTTCACCCCGGTGGACCTGACCAGTGGGTCCGGTGTGGAGGCCGCCACGGCCTCTTTAAAAAAAGAGCAGGAGATGGTCGAAAATGCCCAGGCCC
>CAIWLA010000280.1 GCA_903913345.1 uncultured Magnetococcales bacterium
CAACCGAAGAAAAACTAGAAACCCGTCAAGACCACTAAAATATATCCCTCAAAGTTTCCTCAAACTCCTGTTCTTTCCATTTTTCTCGCACTACAAGAACTTGCGGATGATTGGCCTGCTCACGGACCCCACCTTTTTTGGATTGTCCATCATGCCATCCCTTTTGATCAACCTGCATGGTGTGTTGGGCAGTGTGACCAAAAAGGTCAAAAATCCCATCCACTGGTCCTCCATCAGCATGACCGTATTGTTGATATTGGGTGTGTTTTTATCCTTCTCCCGAACCACATGGTCTGGCGTCGTGGCCGGCATCCTGATTTTGACGGGACTCCAGGGTCAAATTGTGCGTACCGTCTTCTCCTTTTTCATCATCGTGATTTTCTTGCAAGTGGTCACCCCCGACGAATTGCTCGAGACCGCCTTGAGTGCCAACAAGGATCGGGCCACCATCGAATTGAACGAACGGAATGATTCACGAACGGGAATCTGGAAGGCCTATTTTCGCCTGGCTGTGACAGAACCCTTTGGATACGGCCTGGGCAGTGTCGAGCATCTGCGCATGTTGCCAACCACCTTTTCCGATGCATGGGCCGCAGAAAATCCACGCGCCCACAATATCTATCTGCATACCTGGGTGGAGTCGGGTGTGCAAACCCTCGTTCCGTTACTGCTGTTGATCGGGTTGGCTCTTGTGCGCTCCTGGAAAATGCGCCACCATGTGGATCCGAGTAACGGTATGGCATATGGCACTCTCGCCTGTGCCTTGCTGGTTTCCATGACAATCGGACTGTTTGGCCTGAGCGGCATGTTGCAAATGTTATCCATCACAATCTCCCTGGGATTGGCAATCTGGTATCTGGCCATCGAAAAACAGTTGGTACCCATGGATCAAATGCCAGCGCAGCAACGCAAGGGCACCCCCTCTCCATCCCGGTTCACGATAAGGAACGCTCCCCTTGGCTGATCTCCCTCCTTCCCTCCCCCCGGTCCCGGAGATCCAGGAGCGGTGGCGACACCTCGCTGCCCTGGAAAAAGACCATTATGAACGGATTCATAGCGATTATGCGCGCCATTACTATGATCAAACCTCCATGGCGTATCGTCGTCGGTTTATCTATGACCATTTATTGGCTGGCCTCGATTTGAACGGCAAGCGGGTGGCCGATCTGGCCTGTGGCAGTGGTTACACCTCCCTGGAGTTGCAAAGTCGTTATCCTGGGGTTCATCTCTGTGGCTTTGACATCTCCGAACGGGCCTGCGCTGACTATCGCCGTTTGACCGGATCGACTGCCGATGTCTGTGATTTGGCCTCGCCATTACCATCCGATATACCCCCTTTTGACGTGGCTCTGGTCGTCGGCGGACTGCATCACTGCGCTGGCCATTTGGACCGGGTTTTGGACAATGTCGCCACCCTTTTGGCCCCCGGCGGGGTGTTCCTGATATTCGAACCCAATGGTCATTTTTTCCTGGAAGCAGTCAGGCGGTTATGGTACCGTATGGACGGTTATTTCGTTGAAGAGACAGAACTTGCCCTGAACCACGACGATATGCTCCACCGCCATCAGGCGCAGTTCCGGCTCCGTGCTCTGCGCCACATGGGTGGACCGGCCTATTTTTTGATCCTCAACAGCCTGGTATTGCGTGTGCCAAGCGGGATCAAACCCATTCTCTGGCCACTCCTGCGTCCCCTGGAGGAGATCTACAACTGTCTCCCAGGACGATTGCCTTTTCCGTATTTTATCGCCCAATGGGACCGAACAGGAGAGGCCATCACCGCCTGAGCGGATCCTGTTTTCTGTTACCGTTCACCCGATCCTGTTACAGAAACACCTTTCAGGCCATTCCTGGATGGAAAGGCAAACCATTAGGATTGTTCCTGTTTGACATCCAACGGCGAACAATATGGAACGGCCTTGTTGTTTGGAGATATGATGGATCCTCTTGCCTCCTCTTCCACCTATTCTTCCTCTCTTGCTGAGGCGGATGGGTATGTTCAGTGGGTTCTGGCCTTCTTTGCTCCCTTTTTGGCACCACCCATCATTGAGGTTGGATTGGGACATGGCGGTTTTGTCAACGATCTGGTTCGGCTTGGCCCATACATTGGTCTGGATATCGATCAAAAAGCGGTGATCGAGGCCAGTGCCCGTCATCCCGGAGTCCGTTTCGTGACCGCAGACATCACGCACCGGAGACAACTGGAGGCGGTCAAATGGGGTCAGGCACAGACCGTTCTTTGTTGCAACGTATTGGAACATATCAAAGAAGATAATTTGGCCGTGACCAATCTGCTCTCTCTGCTCGCCCCCGGTGGGCATCTTCTGGTACAGGTGCCTGCGCATACTTTTCTTTATAATGACCTGGACCGTTTGGCCCATCATGTGACCCGGTATCAACGGCGGACCCTCCTTGATTTATTCGCAGGACAGCCGGTTGATGTCATTAAAGTGGAATTCATCAATCCAATTGGGTTTTTCGGATGGTTTTTGAACCGTTTTTTGCCTCATAAAAATCTGGAAAACGCCTCCGTTTGTTTCCAGGTGCAGTTTTTTTTAAAATATTTTCTTCCGCTGTCGCGGGTATTGACGCCTCTCACGCGAAATGTCTTTGGACAATCCCTTATGTTGGTAGCAAAAAAGAGATGATTAGTTTTGTAATTCCTGCTCTGAATGAACATCTGGGCATTGGCGAGACCGTCAAAAAATGTCTGGAAACGGCCAAACAGTGTGGTTTGGATCCCGCAGAAGTGGTTGTGGTGGACGATGGGTCCACGGATGATACCGGGGAGGTGGCTGCACAGCATGGTGCGCAGGTTGTCCGTCATCCCGCACCCGGTGGTTATGGCAATGCCCTCAAAAAGGGGATCATGGCCGCCCGTTACGACACCATTGTGACCCTTGACGCCGATGGAACGTATCCCGTGGAACGGGTTGTTGACCTGTTGCAACGCTACCAGAGGGGATTTGACATGGTGGTGGGACAACGCACCGGTTCGCACTACAGGGAGTCCCGCATCAAGTCTCC
>CAIWLA010000281.1 GCA_903913345.1 uncultured Magnetococcales bacterium
GGCCATCTCCTGGGCGCGGCGGGCGGGGTGGAGGCCATTTTTACCGCCCTGGCCTTGCATCATCAGGTCATTCCGCCGACCATCAATCTGGACCACCCGGATCCGCTCTGTGATTTGGACTATGTGCCCCATACGGCTCGTGAGTGCCACCTGACCTATGCCCTGTCCAACTCCTTCGGTTTTGGCGGAACCAACGCCTCCCTGCTGCTGAAGCGGTCCCCTTGACCCCCTCTTCTCCTGTTCCCGATCCGCCCCCCGGAGAGGATCCGCCGCCCGCCAGCCCGGAACCGGGTCGCCGGACCAACAGAGGCCGAGTCGCGTGGATGGGGGTGGTGGTGATTCTGGGGCTGGTGGCCGGTTGGGCGGGCGTGGACTTTTACCGTTTTCTCCAGCGGCCTTTGGCCTCTCCCGTCCTGTTGGAGATTGAGAGGGGCTGGCCGTTGGCCCGGATTGCCGAGACCCTGGAACAGCGGGGCGTGGTCTCTTCTGCCCCCTGGTTCATCCTCCTGGCCCGTTGGCAGCGGTTGCATCTCTCCCTCGAAGGGATTGAATGGGGATCGGGTATCCAGGCCGGAGAGTATGAATGTGCCGAGGGAGAGACCCCGCTCCTGGTCCTGACCCGTTTGACGACGGGCAATCAGGTGGTGCATCGCCTGGTGATTCCCGAAGGGCTGACGGTCGCGGAGATCGGGGCCAGGATGCAGGCACAGGGCTGGAAGGGGATGGATACCCTGTTGGCGGACCCGGAGATCACCCAAAAACTGGGGGTGGATGCCCCCTCGCTGGAGGGGTGGCTCTTTCCGAGCACCTATTATTATCGGCGGCACGATACGGCCCTGGAGATGTTGACCCGCATGGTCAAACAGTCCCAGCAAGTGGTGCAAGAAGTGTGGCACTCTGCGGAGCAGGGGGAGAAGTCGTCCCCTCATGCCGTGCGCCTGTCGCCGTTTGAGGGGTTGATTCTCGCCTCCATCATCGAAAAAGAGACCGGGCAGGCGAGCGAGCGGGCCAGGGTGTCGGCGGTCTTTCATAACCGTTTGCGCAAAAAGATGCGTCTGCAAAGCGATCCCACGGTCATTTATGGTGTGCAACAGGCGGTGGGAGGGGGTTTCGCGCCCGTGCTGGAGGGCACTCTGACCAAACAGAACCTGAAAAATCCCACCCCTTATAACACCTACACCCAACCGGGTCTGCCGCCGACCCCGATTTGCAATCCGGGGAAAGCCGCCATTCAGGCCGCTTTGCACCCGGACGAGGGGGAGGATCTCTATTTTGTCGCCCGTGGCGAGGGGTTTCATGTGTTTGCCAAGACATTGCAGGAACATGAGGCCAACGTCGATCGCTACCAACGTCACCCTGTTCCCAAAAAGAGGTAGGGGGTATGCCGACCAATCCCCATCCCGGTCGCCTGATCACCTTTGAGGGGGGAGAGGGGGCTGGCAAGAGCACACAACAGGCGTTGCTGGCGCGCCGTCTGCGGGATCGCGGTCTGGATGTGGTGACCACCCGCGAGCCGGGGGGGTGCCCGTTGGCAGAGGAGATCCGCCGTTGGCTGGTGGGGGGACAACCGGGGACCATGTCGGCCAGGACGGAACTGCTGTTGATATTGGCCGCGCGGGTGGCCCATGTGGAGCAGATGATTCTGCCCGCCTTGCAACGGGGTGCCTGGGTGTTGTGCGACCGTTTTCTGGACAGCACTGTGGCCTATCAGGGCCATGGTCGGGGATTGGATCTGGCCCTGTTGCACCAATGGCATGAGTGGGCGTTGGGTTCCCTGATTCCGGATCGGACCCTGTTGTTGGACATTGCGCCTGAGGTTGGACTGGCGCGGGCCGGGCGGGCGGTTTCGGCGGGTTCGCACCCGGACCGCTTTGAACAGGAGACGCTGGCCTTTCATCAGCGGGTTCGAGCGGGTTTTCAGGCGTTGGCCAGGGAATCGCCGGAGCGCATTTGTATAGTGGATGCGGTGCAGGCGGTGGCGCAGGTGGAAAACCAGATTGGGATGGCGATCCGTGACCTCTTTGTTGACCCTTGATCAAATCATTGGCCATGCCTCGGTGCTGGCCCATCTGAAGCGGGCCATGGCGGACCAGCATCCGGGTCATGCCCATCTCTTTTTTGGTCCCCCTGGTGTGGGCAAGGCCACGGTGGCCGCCGCTTTTGTTCAGGCCCTGTTTTGCCAAAAGAAGGGGGCGGCGGGTGACTCCGGTTGTGGGCAGTGCCCGACCTGTCGCAAGGTGGCGCAGGGCAACCATGGCGATCTGGTCTGGGTGACCATGGGGGAGGGCAAGACGCGGATCGGGGTGGAGCAGATTCGTCAACTGGCCGGTTTTTTTGCCTTGACGCCCATGGAGGCCCCCTGGAAAGTGGCGATTCTGGACGATGCCGCCTCCATGAACGAGGCGGCGGCCAATGCCCTTCTGAAAACCCTGGAAGAGCCACCCGCCCGTTCCCTGCTGATTCTGGTCACCCGGCAGGCGGGCAAATTGTTGCCCACCATCCGTTCCCGTTGTCTGAAAACCCGCTTTTCCCGGCTGGCGCAAGAGGATGTCCGACGCATTCTGCTGTCGGGGGCGGCGGGTGCCGAGCTGGCCGCGTTGGAGGAGGCCGACTTGCAGGCGGTGATGGCCGCAGGAGGGGGCAACGTGGGTCGGATCCTGGCCTTCAGTCAGGGCGACTGGCCGGCATTGCGCCGACAATTTCGTCAGGAGATGGCGATCCTCCCTTCGGTCTCGCTGGGTCAACTGGTTGGTCTGGCGGAACAGTGGAGTCCGCCGGAAAGGTTTGCCTTTGTGGTGGTGTTGTTGAGAATGTGGTTGCAGGAGCGTCTCCATGCCACCGTCTCCCAGACGGGGACGGGGGAGGGAGCCACGCGGGAGGGGTGGCTCAAGGCCGCTTTTTGGATCGAACAGTTGTTGCGTCAGGCCGCCATCGTCAATTTGAACCGTCGTTTGGTGCTGGAAGCGGTCTTTATTCGTCTGGCCCGCCTCCAGGGAGCCTCTTGTTGATATTCGGTTGCAGGATGGGAAAAAAAGCATGACTGATTCCGACACCTCGGAGTTGCCAAAACCCTCGTTGAAAAAGGCGGATGAGGGGGGTGCGGGCCGGGGAGGGCGGTCGCCCGATGGCTCGACGAACCGTGACACCCCGCATCCACCGCGCAGATCGGTGGCCTCTGTCAAGAGCCATGCCGAGACCGGCAGTGGCAAAAAGGGGCATCGACTGGTTGGGGTCCGAATCCCCGCGGCCGGGATGGTCTATCGTCTGGTTACCACCCTGAAAGAGATCAAAACCGGGGATGCGGTCCTCCTGCAAGGCAAGGAGGAGGAGGAGAGTATTGGCTGGGTGGTCTTTGTGGTGGAGGGGGAGAGCGGGGAGAGCTTTCAGGATCGTCTCTTTACCGGGGGATTTGAAAAGATTGGCCGGGTTTTGTCCGAGAGCGAACGCCACTTTCTGGATTCTCGCGAGGAGCTGGAACAACGGGCCAGGCAGGTCTGTCGGGAAAAGATCCGTGAATTGCAACTGCCCATGCGACTCTCCCGGATTCAGTATCTCCTGGGCGGGGGCAGGATGGTGGTCTATTTTACTGCCGAGAATCGGGTGGATTTTCGTGAACTGGTCCGGGTTTTGGGCAGCCTGCTCAAGGTTCGGGTGGAAATGCGTCATATCGGCGTCCGGGATGAGACCAAGTTGCTGGGTGGTATTGGTTTGTGCGGTCATGCCTTTTGCTGTTCCGCCTACCTGAAACGGTTTCACCCGGTTTCGGTGCGCATGGCAAAAAACCAGGAACTGTCCCTCAATCCAGAGGGTATTTCCGGTACGTGTGGCCGGTTGTTGTGTTGTCTGGAGTATGAAAATGCCACCTATCAATCCCTGCGGGAGGGGTTGCCCAAGCTCAAGCAGGCCGTGCAGACCGTGGATGGTCGGGAGGGGGTGGTGAATGCGGTACATCCCTTGATGGGCACTGTGGATCTTCAGTTGACCGATGGCAGCCGTGCCTGTGTCGTCCGGTGCGACATCTGTGGGTGTGGGGGCGGGGAGGGGCAGGCAACGGCCCCGGAGGAGGCGTTGCTCGAAGGGGAGGGGGGACTGATTCAGGAGGAGGGGGTGGTTGCGGCGGTGAAAGAGTCCCGGCGGCGACCAGCGGAATCGCCCGCAGTGGCCAAAGGTCAGGCAGGGGCCAGTCGGGCGGCGGCGCAGAAGGGGGAGCCATCGGGTGGTCGCACTCCTCAGAGGGAGTCTGCCAAGGCACCGGGTCGTCCCCGTCCAGACGCATCGTCCGGTGTCATGGTACCAAAAGCCGCCAGCAAGGCCAGCGGACCGCCGCCCTCTTCGGCCACCCCGGAGAGGGCGGTCGCCGCTGTCACCCCGGTTGTCGAGGGTTCGCCCACGGCCCGAAAGAGGCGGCGTCGGCGTCGCCCTTCGGCCTCGGCGGCCACGGAGAAAAAGGAGACCCCATGACCGCCATTGCGATCAACCAGGGGGCAGCGGATCGCCCGGAGGGGGGATCGGTTGCCCTCTATGCGGATTCCCATGCCCATCTGGATTTTCCCGATTTTGCCGGGGATATTGCCGGGGTCATGGATCGGGCCAGGGCAGCGGGGGTGGTCTGTATCAACACGATCGCCACCCGTTTGTCCAGCGTACCGGCCCTGATCCAGATCGCGGAGCGGTTTCCGGGGGTCTCGGCCTCGGTGGGCATTCATCCCCATTATGCCGGTGAGCCGGTGGACAGCTCCGTGTTGGCCATTGTGGCGGCGGCCGGTCACGAAAAAATTGTCGCCATCGGCGAAACGGGCCTGGATTTTCACTATCGTCACAGCGCGGAGGAGCCGCAGGAACGGGTCTTTCGCCATCATATCCAGGCGGCCAAGGTGCTGGATCTCCCGCTGATCATCCATACACGGGAGGCGGAGTCGGCCACCCGACGGATTGTCGAGGCCGAGGGGCTTCCCGAACGGGGTGGGGTTTTGCACTGTTTTACCGGCTCTCAGGCGATGGCGGAGTGGGGGATTGCCCAGGGGTTGCATCTCTCCTTTTCCGGGGTGTTGACCTTCAAGAATGGCGATGCCTTGCGTCAGATAGCGCGTCAAATCCCTCTGGACCGTCTTTTGATCGAGACCGATGCCCCCTATCTGGCACCGATGCCCCATCGTGGCCAGCGCAACGAACCGGCCTGGGTGGTTCGGGTGGCGGAGACGCTGGCGCAGTTGCATGGATTATCGATTGAGCAGATGGCGGCCATCACCACGGACAATTATGTGCGCCTGTTTCGCCCGGTGGATTGGGGGGATTGGGGGGAGATTTCGGAGATTCCGGCCTCTTTCAAACCACTATTGGCCTATCCCATTGGCACGGGGTTGTATCTCAACATCAGCCGGGGATGTTCCCTGCGCTGTCATTTTTGCCCCAAGTGGGTGGCCCCCATTGTCCATCAGTATGATCTCACCCTGGTGCGCAACCCCTCTGCGGAGGCGGTGTTGGCGGCCATGGGCGATTTTTCCGGGTACCAGGAGATTGTCTTTTGCGGATATGGCGAGCCGACGTTGCGTTTGCAGACCCTGTTGACGGTGGCGCGGGAGATCAAAAAGCGGAGTGCCATCCCCATTCGCATCAACACCGATGGTCTGGCCAATCGGGTCTATCGGACGGATGTGACGCCTCAATTTCAGGGATTGATCGATGCCGTTTCGGTCTCGTTGAACGCCCAGAATGAGGAGATTTACAACCGCAACAGCCGACCGACCCTGCCGGGGGCCTACCCGGCGGTGTTGGACTTTTTGCGGGCGGTGCGGGCACATGTCCCCTCGGTGACGGCGACCGCCATTGAGGGGTTGGATGGGGTGGATATAGCCGCCTGTCAGCGGATTGCCGAGGGGTTGGGGGTTCGGTTTCGGCGGCGGGTGCTCAATCGGATGGGGTGATCCCAATCATCATGGGGGTCCGGGGGAGA
>CAIWLA010000282.1 GCA_903913345.1 uncultured Magnetococcales bacterium
GTCCAGCCGCTTTTTGCAACAGGGTCATCCGACGGCTTTCCTCCGTCTCCACCGTGCCTGTTTTGGCCGTTTCCCTGGATTGCATCTGTTTTTCACGCCGTTCCTCCTCCCGGATGCGCGCATCCTCCCGCTCTCCCGCCCTCTTTTGCTGAAGGTCGAAGGCCACTCTCTCCTGCTCTGTCCGCTTGTCCACCGCCCGCTCTTCCTGCCGCGCACGTTGCTCTATCTCTTTGGCTCTGGCCTCTTCGGAGAGGGCTTGTCTCTTGGCGCGTCGATCCTCTTCCCGCTGCTGGGCCTGCCATTGCAGATAGGCCCGGCGTTCCTTTTGGCTCTCCTGCGCCCTCTGGAAGGCCTCATGTTGCATCTCCTCTCTCCACGCCCCGGCCTGCCGACGATCCTTTTCGCGCAGTTGGGCCGCCGCCTCCAGATGTTGGATTTTTTCCCGCTTTTTTTCCCCTTGCCATTGCCGGGTGCGTTCCATCTCGGCGACCCGCGCCTTTTCCTCTTCGGTCCGAGCCGTCCATTGTTCACGACGATCCTTGTCGCGGGCAACCTTTTCCTGTTGGATCGCGCGCAAACGTTCCTCTTGGCGTTGCTGGCGTTCCAGAGACCGTTCGGAGGGCGGGGGGGGAGTGGTTGGACGGGGCGACAAGACCGTGACCGGCGGGATGCGTGGCCCCTCCAGGGAGGAGGGCAACGGCTCCCCGGCTTCGCCTGAAATACCGGCAAAAACAATCGCCAGACATAAGAAAAACGGCAAAAGGTGCATGGTTTTGCCCTGGGTCAAGCGCGTGGCCCGTTCCGAATGGGTGTTCCACCCCCCCTGTCTTTTTTTAACTATTTGCGGGGGGCCGGGGGTTTGGGGGAAACAGCCCACAACTCCTTGAAAAACAAACGGGGCTTTGCCCCGAACCCCACCAGAGGCTTGGCCCCTGGACCCCACCAGGGGGATGATCCCCCTGGACCCGCAATAGCGACTTTCGGGAGAGAATAGCCCCGGCCCTATCGGTGATAGGGAATCCGCTGCACGATGGTATGGGCACGATACAACTGTTCCAGAAGCAGCACACGGACCAGCATATGCGGAAAGGTCATCGCCCCCAGGGAGAGGGACCACGGTGCAGCGGTCAACAGGTCAGGATGCAAACCATCTGGGCCACCGATCAAAAAACAGACCGTCTCTGTCTGCTGCCGCCACAGATCCAACTGGGCGGCCAGTTGGGTCGAAGAGAGGTTGCGCCCGGAGGAGTCCAGCGGAATCAAGGTGGCGGGAGAGGGAATCTGCGCCCGAATCCGCTTGGCCTCCCAGACCAGCCCCAGTTGCTGGTGGGCCGGGTCATCCACCACCCGCCTGGCCTCTGCCACCTCGATCAACGCCACGCCACCCAGACGAACCAGTCTCTGGCGATAGTCTGCCACCAGATCCCGCACCGGCGGCGGCATACTCCGCCCAACCGCGATGACCGCCAGTTTCAATGGCGTTTGGTCTTGGCCGGTTTGGCCGGTTTGGCCGGTTTGACCGTTTTCTTTACCTTGGCGACCTTCTCCGGTTTGGCCACCGGTTCCGCCTTGTCGGGCCGGGTGGGCAGGGGACTCCACAATTTTTCCAGGTCATAAAAGTCCCGGAACTCCGGCTGGAACAGATGCACCACAATGTCACCCGCATCCACCAAGGCCCAGGTGGCTTCGGGCAGACCCGCCATCCCCAATACCCGGATGGATCGCTCATGGAAAAAACGGTCCGCCTCCTCGGCCAAGGCCGCCACATGGGTATGCGACGTGCCCGATGCCACCACAAAAAAATCGGTAAACGTGGCCCGCTCGCGCAGATCGAGCACCACAATATCCACCGCCTTTTTGTCTTCCAGATGGCCCTTGAGCAACTGTACCAGCGTATCCTCTTCAGGTTTGGTCATGATTTCCGTATAGATTATGTTGTTGAATATAGGCAACCACCGCATCCGGGGTCAGATAGCGAATCGGCTCCCCTCGCGTCAATCGTTGCCGTATGTGGGTGGAACTGATGCCCAACGTCGTGACGGGCAGCAAACAAAAACCAAAATGGCCCAACCGTTCCCGATCCAGACGCCTCGGACTCTCCACCCGAAACCGGTTCAGATAATCCATGGCCACCGTATCCAGGAGAGCCGCCTCATGGCCAGGGCGCACCATCGGGCAAACATGGGCCAGTTGGATAATCGCCTGCCATTGCTTCCAGAGGTGCATCTCCGCCAGCAAATCGCTGCCCATCAGGAAAAACAGATCTCCCAACGGGAACCGTTCCGTCAACACCTGCAACGTCTCCACCGTATAGGAAATCCCGGCGCGGGAGGCGTCCAATTCACACAATTCAAAGCCGCTTTGTCCCTGAATGGCCAGGCGGGTCATGGCCACCCGGTGGGCCACCGGTGCCAACCGCTCGGCCTCCTTCAACGGGTGCCCCCCGGAGGGCAGAAAAAAAACCGCTTCCAACGCCAGTTGGTCCATGGCCTCCAGGGCCGGGCGCAGGTGGCCAAAATGGGGTGGATTGAAGGCACCCCCCAGAATGCCCAGACGGGTTTTCATTGCCGCAACTGCCCATCCCCCATCACGATATATTTTTGCGTCGTCAACCCCTCCAACCCCACCGGACCACGGACATGCAGCTTGTCGGTGGAGATCCCCATCTCCGCCCCCAAACCAAATTCAAAGCCATCGCTGAAACGACTGGAGGCATTGATCATGACCGATGCGGAATCCACCTCCCGCAAAAAGCGCATCGCCCTGGAATAATGGCGGGTGACAATCACATCCGTATGGCGCGATGAATGGGTTTCGATATGGTCCATCGCCTCGTCCAGGCTCATCACCACCCGGATGGAAAGGATGGCATCCAGATATTCCGTATCCCAATCTTCCGGGCGGGCCTCCAGCACCGGAACCAGATCATGTACCAGCACACGGGTGAGCGGGCAACCCCGCAGTTCACACCCGGCGGCCGCCAACTGCCGGCAAACCGCCGGCAAAAAGGTGGCGGCCACCGCCTGATGGACCAGCAGGGTCTCCGTGGCATTGCAGACCCCGGTGCGCTGCATCTTGCCGTTGAGGGTCAATGCCAGGGCCATTTCCAGATCGGCGTCACGGTCCACATAGGTATGACAAATGCCATCCAGGTGCTTGATGACCGGAATGCGTGACTCGGCAACGATCCGGGCGATGAGATCCTTGCCGCCCCGGGGAATGATCACATCCACCAACCCATCACAGCGGAGCAGATCGCCCACGGCACTGCGATCCGTGGTCTCGATATATTGCACGGCATCCACCGGCAGGCCCGCCGTGCGCAGGCCGTGCAGCAGAGATTCGGCAATGGCACGATTGGAATGGTAGGCCTCGGAACCGCCCCGCAAAATCACCGCGTTGCCCGACTTGACGCACAAGGCTGCGGCGTCCGCCGTCACGTTGGGACGCGATTCGTAGATGACGCCGATGACCCCCAGGGGAACCCGCATCCGTCCGACCCGCATCCCGTTGGGGCGGATCTTGAGATCGGTTATCTCGCCCACCGGATCAGGAAGGGCCGCCACCTGACGCAACCCTTCAGCCATGCCGGCAATACGGCTGTCGGTCAGGTGCAGGCGATCGATCATCGCCGCACTGAGGCCGTTGGTCCGGGCGGCCTGGAGATCCAGGCCATTTTCCCGTTGCAGGTGGGGAGCATTCTCCACCAACTGCTCGGCCATGGCCAGCAGGGCACGGTTTTTGGTCAATCCGTCCGCCATGGCCAGTTGTCGGGCCGCCTGGCGGGCGCGTTGTGCCATGGCCAGTACATCCACCTTATGGGTTGTCTCCATCTCTTTCTCCTGGCCTGTCTGGTTGGTTTCTTTGTAAAAAATCTTTTAACTATCATGGGGGTCCGGGGGAGA
>CAIWLA010000283.1 GCA_903913345.1 uncultured Magnetococcales bacterium
CATCGAGGCATATGCGGTATGCGCTTCCATCTGCCACATCAGCATTTTCCGACTCCGGATGGTAAAAAAATCGGGGTTGATCTCCTGACAAACGGCGATCACCTCTTTGACCTCGGACGGCACCATCGCGTCCAGATCCTCCAAGGTCAGGTTCGACATCAGCACGATGTCCGTGAGGGAGGCATCGTTGAGCAGACCGTGCGTCACAAAATCAATCGGCTCTGTTTTGAGACGGTCCATCTCGGCCAGCCAATGGCGCATCTCGGCAACCGTTGGTTCCCGGATGGTCACTTCACGGGATGGTTCACCTATTTGAATGGTCTTGGTGCGTCTCATCATGACACCGCCTGAACATCGATCTGGCAGAAGGAGCTGATGCCATCACCTGCCTTGGTGTCGTCCGCCAGTACGGTGGCCGTCAACTGCATTTTGGTGAAATCCTCCCCGATCAGGGACATGTCCTTTGTGGGGGAGATGGTGCAGCGGTAGACTTCCACCTTCAGCCCCTTGCCCTGGCGGGCGAGGTTCTTGCCAGCAAACAGGATCCGATACTCGCGCCCGGTATCCACCAGGGTCTGGATGTTGGTACCCTGCGACGGGGTGTACGAGACCTGAACCGGGGTGCCCGCCACATCAATCCGATTGCTGTTGGGCAGAATGTAGACGCCTGCGCTGTTGGTCTCATACTCGGTAACCGCCAAGTCCTTCAGCCCCATGTCCGTCCAGGTGGCCGTCCCATCCGTGGTGGCCGTCCCATCCGTTTTCCAGGTCGGGGCCAAGGCACCGCTGGTACCGGCCACGCTGCATTTGTAGAAGTGGGTGCCAACCGTCGGCTTGACGAGTTGCCCGACGGCGTAGGCCGTGGTCGCCGCCCAGGTGTCGTCCGGCGCAACAGTGACCGTGACCGCCGTCGGCGCGATGCCCTGCAACACAATCAGCCCACCTGGGTAGGCCACCTGAGGTTCATTGACGACGGGGGTGACGGGACTGGGCGAGTCGAGGCCCTGCATCGCCAGGGCGAGGTTTTTCGCATCCATGCTGGCGAACGTAATATCGGCTGCCACCTTGGTGATAAAACTGACGCTCTCGGCGGTGCCGGTGCCTTTGACATAGTCATTGAGTTCCTTGGTGGTCTCCGTGACGGTCAATTTAAATTCGGGCACCTGGCCGACGAACCGCAACGGCCCACCCTCCCGCAGTCCAATAAAAACCGGCCCGGCCCCGATATAGCCAATCTGATTGGTGGCCATGCTATTTTGTCCTTCTCACAAGAAGTTGTTGAAAACGAAAGATGTCTGAAACGCCAGTGGAAAATACAGCACCGTGCTGGGTGAATAGTCGTGCGTCATCCCTGACTTGATGCGCCGGAAAGGTGAAAACGTCTGCCCAGGCGGCTCCCAGCCGTTCATCGCCTGGATGACGCGGCTGAGCAATGGCCCGGCCTCGTTGGCCGCATCCGAGACCAGGACAACGCAGGTCCAGGTCTGATGAACCAACTGCGCCCCGCCATCGATGGTCATCTCGCCGGGGGTGTCGTTTTCCAGCACGAGGAGGATGGCCGGGGGAGTGTCCGGGGCCTCTTGGAATTTTGGCATCCCCCAGGTGGATCGGATGGTGACATCGGGGATCTGATCCTCCAGCCTTGCCACGATGAGGGGTTCTGCGGCCAGATAATCGTCCATTACGTGATCCCCCAACCAAAGATGTACCAGATTGTCGCTGCTACTTTCACAGCCCGGCAAACCCCATTCACCGCCAAGGTCCGGTTGCCGGTCAGCGCACCGCCCGCAAGTCTGAGGGTGTCTGTGGCGATGGAAATGGTCACCGTATTCATCTGGTTGAAAATCCAAAATTCCGTGTTCAATGGATAAGGAACCAAGGCGTTCGATGGAATGGTCAGTACCCGTGCCGTGTTATCGGTCGAGGGATGAATGATCGACTTATTGGCATCCGCCAAGGTCAGGGTGTAGGCCGTGGAGAAGAGCACCTGACTTGGTTGGGCGATATAGCTGGAGTCATACTGATCCCCTGGAGCCAATTCCCCAAGCGTCCGATTGTTTCCCACCCCGACAACGCTCTTGATCGGAAGTACCAACATTTTAGATCTCCACGGTCAAAGTACCGACTGATCCGTCCGTCAAGGTAAAAGCCAGCACGCCGGGAGTTACCCACGGAATCAGCACGACAGTTGAATCCGCCAGGACGAAAAAATAAAAGGGAAGCACGGACAGCCGCACCCAGTCAGAAGCATTCACCCCTATGCGCCGCCATACGGTGCCGTCCGTCTGAAAGTAAGCCGAGCCGACGGGGCACGCAGAGGTATTCAACGTCCTGGGATCGGCATTACTCGTAAAAATGCCAACCTTGTCTCCGATGGATAACGCCTCGACCCGATAGGCATGCGCGAAATCAAGCATGACAACCCCCAAAATGAGACAGGCGGAAGGCTTGTGGCCCCCCGCCGGTCAAATGGATGGAAAAGGATGGCGCTAAACTACGCCACCCGGCGCAACACCTCGCGGGTCAGGTTGACCTCCACCGCCACGTTGGC
>CAIWLA010000284.1 GCA_903913345.1 uncultured Magnetococcales bacterium
CCAACTGTCGGAGCAGATGACCAGGCAGTGCCAGTTGGGGAGCCGGTGCGGATCTGGTTATACAGGTCAGGGTTCTTCCACTTCACAAGCAGATCGAATTCCAGTCGGCGCTGAACGGGGGTCACATCATAGATGAATGGATCGCCATAGATACGTTCCTGTTTCAGATCGAGCGGGACATTCACGAAGTTGACACTGGCCTGAACAACCGGTAGTTCAACCAGACCGGAGCCGGTATTGAACTTGATGTAACCATCCACGGCGCAAGCGATCGGGATGGATTCCCAACTTTCAAAATCGTTGGCATATGTCCAGAGATTTGGAGCAAGATCATGCGCGAAAGCGCGGCCAATCACATCCACACGGGCGTTGATCGGGCCGTTATTGGGCAGAGTGACATTCAGGTTGACGATCTTGCAATCGGTGAACACTTCACCCAGGTCTGTAGCGGTTGTTCCATCTGAGGGTGGGATGTACTTGCGAAAACTCATGTACGGCACAAATGAGGGGTCTGATGCCTTCAGCTTGAATGTGTGGTTGTACATGCCGGTGATGCCATCCTGAAGCGAGGCAACATCACCCATTGCGCCATACAGCAGCCAGCCGAGAGTATCTTCCAACCGGGGCTGGAGAGTCAGACCACCTTGAACAATCGGGCCGGACTTATAGGGAAAGGTCGGGACTGGAATACCACCCACTTCGGGCTGCCCCTCTTCCACCGGGTCATTGACAGCCAAATCCACCAATGTTGCTCGATGCCGATACCACACAGGCGTAGTCGGGAGTACGCCTTTTGAAACCTGTGGTGCGAACGATACGATTCCCGCATTTGAAGTGATCGTCATTGCAATTCTCCTTACTAAAAAAACGAATAATTACGGGCGGCTCGACAGGTAGGACACCATCACCTTGCCGCGAAAGATATAACTGGTGGGAGGGCCGCCGCTCTCAAAAAAGGTGTTACCGTGACAGAACACTTCGACCACTCTTTCACCGAAATCGTCTACCAGACCGCTAATATCAACGTTTTCGATGGCCGAGAGCAATCTGGCAAGTGCTATGTAGGCTTGTTTTGTGGCCTCTTCTTCACTGAAGTTCTGCTGGATGAAATAGCATCCGATGGCAATGGATACTTTTCTGCGCCATAACTGCCCGCCGCCAATTTCTCGTGCCCAGGGAAAATCAATTCCGAGATCCTTTTGCATCCGATATCCGGTGATGATTCCATCCGATTCGGTGGGGTCTTCGTGATCACCACCCTGAATGGCAATATAGATGTTCTGCCGGGTCGGGTCATCCTGAAATAAACCAATCTTCACAACCTTGGCAATGGTGGGGTCATCCACATCCACATTCGTTTGCAGATGTTCGGTAAGGTGTTCTCTGAGCCTCACCAGGAATAAATACCCAATCCCGCTTGTGTTTACCGTCATACGACTCCATGAGGCATGGATGGAAGTCTCTGAGCAGCCATTTCAAACATCCTTTGCAGATAAGTTGAGGCTTGTAACAGTGGATTGTCGTCCGGAGTACCGGAGTCCACTTTTGTCGCGTACTGCCGGACATTGGCAGTTGCAACGGCTCTTCCGAGTAAACAGTGCGCGGCGGCAAAGTAGGCAAGTGCCGTAAACGCATAGAACGGTGTTTCGAGTACAGTCGCATCGGTGGTCGGTTTCGCCCAGGTTCCCGCATAGAACATCTTCGCACCCGCAGTTAGATCAATCTTGTAAGAGAATGAAATACTGCCCTGCGGGTACATGAGAAAAAACGGGGCATCATCATCTGGAATTCGACCGGCCTCAAACAACTGCATCCGGGGGGCAATTGGATAAATAACAATATCGTTCAGGTGCTGCGTTTTGATGGCCACCCCATCCACCTGAAGAAAATCAGATGGAAGGGTGAATGTGTAACCATCGGAGGAAGTGTTGAGAGCCTGTATTTGTTTCTTCCAAACCCAGGGCAGGATCGCATCCAGGGAAGCATGAATACCGGCGAGTAGCGCATCTACTGAATATTGGCTGCCAAATTTCTCTTGACCAACACCGGATGCAACTGTGTCGCCGAGCAACAGGAGTACACGTGCTTTCAAGTCGCTAACAGTATTCATGCTGTCCCTTTTTGCTCGAACTAGGCCTGGTTGATGCCACCCGGCTTGGGGGTGGAAACGGACGAGAAGTGAATTTCAAACAAGTTGGGTTCCCAAATGTTGAAACCACCCACAAAGTCCCACGAAAACCTGAAAATTGAGTCAAAATCGTCTATGGGCTTCGGTTCATAGAAGCGCAGGGGGCGATTGACGTTACCCATGATGCCGCCAACAGAACCCATCACCAGGTTCATGCCAACATGACGGCCTTTGGTAACGTAAGCGTAGGTTGTGCCAGCGCCAGCATCGATATCAACGATGTAGTTCGACATGATCGGGCGGTCAAAGGACAGACGCTTATTGACTGCATCGATTTTCACGATACGGCGCACAACGGTCTTACCGGAAGTCGGGTCAACGCCATTGGTAACGCCCCAGGCATTTGTCCGGACGAGATGGATGGAAACCTGATCATTCAGGGCGAAGTGACTCATGTCAACATTCGCAACGGGCGGAGTTGCGCCATCATTCCCGGTGTCAAGCTGGATGTAGTGAGTTACCGCTTTCTGACCGACATACCAGACGCCATCCACCTTTTCAGCTTCAGGGTCAGGGGAACCATCGCCAGCGGTGATCGGGGAAGTGACCTTTGCCTGGACAACGATTGCGCCGGTATTGTACAGAACAGCCGGGTTGATGCCGTAGCGATCAGTGGGAGCCTGGATAAAGCGAATGTTCTTGTACTCACCGATTTCATAGCGCAGTTTCATGCCGCTGTATTCGATGGAGGCTTTCCACATGGCGGCATCGGTCGCATTCGTGGTGTGCAGTGATTCCTGGAAGTCGTAAATCGCGCCAGGGGGAACGATGCAGACCTTGGCCGCAGCGGTATCCCCAGGAATTACTGGAGAACCGGTGTAGCCCAGGCGCAGATTCCACGCATTCGCAGCCTCGATGCCGAAGGTATCGCCTGAACCAAGTGCAGCAATACTGGTTTTTCCACCGGCGAAGGTGTGAAATTCACTCGGCCCGCTCAAATAAGCATTCCGGGACAGGATTTCCATCTTTTTGACAACGTTCTGCCCAAGCAGACCGCGCAAAACAGGCCGCCAATCGCGGCCACCACCGGTTCCCAATTTCCATTGCTGGAAGATGTTCGATGTTTCGTTGAACTGAACTTTGTCGCCATACCTTGCAACTGAAATCCGACGAGCGCGGCTGTCCACCCCGAAAGGTTCAGGGATGTACTGCGCGGACATGGCGATTTCATCATTGTTGACATCACCTTCGAGCAGGTCGGTGAACTCCGAGATAGGAGCGCCAGTTTGCTGAGAGCGATTGATCCACGAAACAAGTGGTGTGTACACAACTGGCATGGTATTGAATGCAAGATTGACCTCTGCATCCCGATCAAGCCAAATGTTTTGGTCGATCACCCCTACGGGATTTCGACTGTAATAAGAGAAAAAATCATCTGGTGCGCCCATAATTGCATTACTCCTTGAAAAAATGAAACGAATAATTACTGCGGTACGTCTTGCTTGTTTTTCTCAACCAGGAACTTGGAATACAGCGTTTCGTACTCCTTCATATTTCCAGTTGCCTGGGCCTGAATAGCCTGCTGGAGATAGGTCTGAGCTGATACGGCTGATGTTTTGGGTTCAGTCGAGACAGGGGTGGCAGCAGGTTTGCCACCGGCCACAAAGTCCTGCCCATTCGCCTTTGCGAGAGTATTGATCCTCTCGTTGAACTTTGTAAATGAAGCCCGAATTTCCTCTTCCGTACTCCCTTGAGGGAGTAATCCATCCTTCTCGAATGTGGCGAGTTGAGGAAAATCCATGAGGACGGTAAGACGCGTGGCCCTTGCCTGGAATGGCTCAAGAGTCGTAACCTTGCCCTGTAAATCGGCCAAACTGACTTCTTTTTGCCCAAGGGTGGCTTTCAGACTCGTGTTTTCGGCCATCAGATTCATCAGGCTGGCCTTCGTGGAGTCGTGTGCCTGTTTCTCTGTGGTGAGTTGTTCAAGTGCGCCTTGATGCGCACGAGTCGCCTTGTCGCCAGCCTTCAAAGCAGTTTCATACTGCGCCTTATAGTCATCGGTAGCAGTTACATCAGGTTCGGTAGGCATTGATTAGGTTCTCCTGTTTTAGCTTTTGGATTTTGGGTTTGATGCGCTCATGGACGACTTGGCAGCGTTCTCTTTCATGATCAACTCTGCCTTTTGTTCCAGCTCATCGTTTATCAGGGTGATCTCATCGTCAATGTCTCGAACATCTTCGAGTAGTTCCAGCATGTGATGTTGAGAACCAAGATCATGCTCCCGCCTGATTGCGATTTCCTGCAACAACATTTCACGGTCTTTCCCAATCATGGGCGACCACGAAATAAAAATGTTTATGTCCAGATCTTCCTGGGTAATTCCGTTTACTCCCTTGATTGCCATTACCTTGAGCGCAATCGTTAATAAACTGCGGAATCCATCCGAGAAGTTCTGCCTTTCCAGCTTTACATGACTCAAAAGGGGCCACATACGGGTGGTCAGGGTCAATGAACTGCGCTGAGAGCCTTCATCTTCCCCATCTGCCACAGCCGGGTGGTTGACTTCCCGGCGATAGGCATCCATCAATCTTTCATTCCACTCAATCATGGTGGCGGATGCAGATTGTTTCTTCAGTGTTTCCATTGCCGGGTCTGGTTCACCCTGGCCAATAGACTGTCTGGAACCAAGGTCGTACACCGGCAGCGAGCCAGCCAGCTTCTTTAGCTGCACAGACCCTTTCACATTCTTGATATAAGTCAGGCTGTGGGCATCTTCCGAGATGGCATCCCCAATATCTGCCATGCGCAGATTCATTTCCTTGATCAGCCCTTTGACGGTTTCAGTGATCATGCTGTCACCGTAGAACTGAGTCGTCCGGATGTGGGGAATGTAAACAATCGGGACAACTCCGAACACATTCTTGCCCTGAAGCTTGACCCCTTTCACTTCGAGAACTTTCAGATTGACGCGAATGATGTATTCATCTTCAGTCCAGTATTCGGTGTACCAATAAGGCAGGTATTCGCCTTCGTCCACTCCCAGGGCAACCGCTTCATCGTAGGCAATCGGTTTGACGATCCACGCTTTCTTCAATCGCCAGTTATCCCGGCCGTAAACTTCGCCCAAAAACTCCCTTGGATGAATCGGAGTGAGCCTGACTGTCTTGAGTTCAGGCAGCCAATCCACCGAGTAAACAGATCCGCCCATGTACTGCGATTCCATCGCGGTATGCTGAAGAACCGAGCCCATATTCGAGTTGAGCATGGTTTGAGAAAGAATTTTCTCCAGCTCAAGTTCTCGCGGCTTATTTCTCTTCGTTTTCCCAATAACATTTACCTTGATGGGTAAACCCCCAGAATCAACCGACCCACCAGACTCCCCCAACAGAACAGTGACGTGTTTTTCTGCGGTTGCCCGAAGAGGATTGATACGAAGCGGATAGAGTTCGACTTTCTTTCCACTGGTTACATCCACATCAAACTTGATCAACTTTTCCCCGGAGTACCACATTCGTAAATCTTCATAGAGATCAAGCATCTTCTGGTATTCCACATGCGGGAACCCAGGCAGAGTCTTGAGAAACATCTGTGAAATTGTTACTGCTGATGGAACCCAGGTGTCAGTAAACATTTAGCTCCAAAAAAAATAAAAAAGGACTTGCCAAGAGAAAATTCTCTCGATAAGTCCTAGGGGTGTCTCTAGTGGATAAAAAAGAGCAGCGACAGATTTCAGGTCTGTCCTGCTCTAGTTTTATGTCGGTGTTAGCACATATATTCTATGTATAAAGTGCGATTATTGCAAGGGTTCGTGCCGATTCCGGTCGCGTCTGTATGCTGACCTGGCTAAATTGGATGCTTTTACGGTTCTGATGATGGAATTATCGCTTAGACCTATCACCGGTGTGCCATCTGGATATAGGAGCCTGATCTCTTTCTCGTCTAATCGTTCCACCAGAGTCGATGTCCAGATACTCAGCCTTTTCAGATTGATCGTTATCAGAATCAGCCAGCCCCGCCCAAAATCTACGAATGCCAAATGCAGACATCGCAAAAGCACTGACCACATCCTGCGGAAGTTTTGAAGCAGATGTATCGCGCGCTGGATCATAACCTGTGATTTGCCTCACGCCTTTCACTGTGGATGGCCAACTCAGCTTCTTATCTTCCATTGCGATGCGCAAGGATGCCAGGTAGCCCATTTTCTTTGAACCAGAGAAATCCATTCCAGTGATCATCTCGATACTGAAACCTTCCCCACTGATTCTATCCGTTGTCAACATCTCTGCCAGATACTTCTGGGTCGCCGTGGAATCAATTCCGGCCACAATCGGATGATATTTCCCGGTGAAGTAGACCAGTTTCTCGACAAATGGTTCGATGCGTCCATGACCATTGCCCCACCAGAAGGCCACCAGACGCGCACCTGTTTTCGGACTGCTCACATCCCATACTGCTAATACTGGCGCATTTCGAGCAGGAGGAGCCAGAATACCCGGATCTCCGAATACCAAATACTCATGGTCACTGGCGTAGGGTGTTTCAAAATGAACCCATCCGAGATTAGCACCTTCAACGATGGTATATCCAGAGATTTTTGCATCGTAAGATGCTTTGATCAGTTCCGCCATTGAATCAGAGCCACATGCCAGAACAGTAGCCCGATCATAAAAGCCACCTTCCGGGTCAACACGCGCACCCAAAATATAGGCTTCCTGTTTACTTTCAGGGATGACCATGCGCATCGAATCAACCTGATCACCCGTGACATTCTTGTTGTGCAGGGTGGAAATGGAAATAGATAAAACCTTATCGGGTCTTTTCAATGCCAGGTCAAACAAGTTCCATAAATCCGGGTTATCAATTGGGTTGGAAATCAGGGAAAGCCTGCCGATATAGGGTCTGTCATTGATCGTACCGGTAAGGCGAGTCTGTAAGTTTCCCGCGATTTCTGCCAGGTTATCGATACGACCAGCCTCTTCGATGTTGATCCAGTCACCTCTCCAGGAGAAGATATTCATGGCATCCGCATCGTCCCCCAGGCCAAAGAATTCAAAGGTGCTTTTGTACAGAACTTTCCCAACATAAAACCTGAATTCAATATACGGAGTGGGACTCTCACGCATAGTCCAAACAAACTTCTCCAGCAATGTGCCCTGGCAGAAGTTGGAAATCTCTTTATAGACATACTTCGCCTGGTGGAGTTCCTTGCCAATATTGAGAAACTTGAAATCCGGTGTGGTGAGGGCGTAAACAATTGCTCCAGCAGCCACCCCAATGGTTTTGCCCGTACCCACACCACCGACAATTACATGCAGTGTTTGAGTGGCCATGCAAGCATTTAGCTGCCATGCACCATCTTCTGTGAAGTTTGCGTCAAACTGCCAGCCCAACTCTTTCCCCGGCTTGCGACAAAAATAACCAGTAAGCAGGTTCGGGTTGTCCGAACCTGCTTGTAGTAGTCTTACTTCCGCATCACTCAACCGGTACGGTTCTTTCTTTCCAGCTTTCACTGGATCATATCCCGAAACGCCTTGGCCTGTCTCCAGATTGCTTTCATGCTGGCATAATCTTGCATAGTGCCAATAAAGGGGACAAACAGGAATTGTTTCAGCGATTCGATTTTTTCCATTCCAAACTCGAAACTGGTATCTCTTCCTCTGGATTGAACCTGGCTCGGAATAACCCCGCGAAAGCTCACTACCCATACCAGGTATTGATCTGTCGTGCGCGCGAGGATTTTTTCACGCTCTCCTGGGTCTGTGGATGCAAGCTTGAGATCGACATCATACCGGGAGAGCATTTTCATCACACCGATGATTGCTTTCCAAATAATGATGGATGACATTGCATCTCTTTCACTGATGAGTGTGGAACCGTTGCTTACTTCAGGTATCCACATGGATACAGACTTCATTTCATAAGTCACCTGAACAGCGTTTGCGGTCAACGACACCTTGAACGGATAAATTTCTTTTGAGAGCATTGCTGCCCAAAATGAAGAGTCAGAGGTTGTGTAAATATCTGTTTGGTCAATTTCCTCTAAGCGTCCATTGGTTTCCTGATACATCGTGGCTGACATTCGGGTAATACTCCATGTTTAATAACCTTTCGTGCTATCTAGTTGGGCTTATCGGTCGTGTTTTTCGATCTGTCACTAGGAGGTATGCTTTCTACCTGCATTTGAGACAAATGACTTACTCGTGTTATTTACTTTACTGTTTGGGACTCCAATTCCGCTATTCTCATTACGGAATGAAATCGCCCGATCATGTCTTTTACTCATCAATTCTTGAACCCTCCACGTAACGTTTTTTCGTCCCCTATCTTTGCTGTTCTTCCATATTGACTTCACTCCCTTGCGATTCTCGTTCCAGGTATTAGAATACATGTTCTAATTTGTTTCACTAAATCATAGCACAGAATTAGACTATCTGCGATACAAAGGTAGTGAATAATTAGAATCAATCCACAAAGAAAAAAAAGCTCACTCAATTTCTTGAGTGAGCCGGGGAAACCAGGATTTACAGAGCGCTGGAACGTTATCGTCTTTATAAGCAAACTTCAACTTATTGCGCAGGTCACTGATCTTGATTCCGAAGTTTACAACGTTGACCCGGCTCCGATCTCCGATCACAACGATCAGTTTATCCAGACCATCATCAAAGATGTTTTCCTGAAACATTGATAATCCATTCTCCAGACAATCGCAGAACTTCTCGATGGCCCCCATATCCAGAACAATGCAAGAACCATCCACTCCTGCATTCCGAATATCAACATAAAGAGACGCGAGATCGGGAAGATGGATTTCCCCGGTGCAGATAATATCGTACCCATAATCCTTTGCCCGAATGTCGTACATTGCATCTCCTCTAGGTAATCTCTAGGTTGGTAACTCTGCCCAGGAATACTCGGCAGTGGCGAACTGTCCAACAACTCTAA
>CAIWLA010000285.1 GCA_903913345.1 uncultured Magnetococcales bacterium
ATCCCGTCCCACTATCATGGTTCCATCTGTGCCATTACCCTGGTTTATATGGGTTTGACCTACCACATACTGCCCGGCCTGGGTTTCCGCCGCCCTTCGCCGCAATGGTCCCAGCGTCAACTCAATCTGTATGCCATCGGTTCCCTGTTGCATATCATTGGGTTGGCCTGGTCCGGCGGTCACAATGTCCAGCGCAAGACCGCCGGTGTCGAACAGGGGTTGAACACCCTGGCAGACAAGATCCCCATGTGGATCATGGGGGTGGGTGGTGCCATTGCGGTGGTGGGAGGGATTCTCTTTCTGGTTCTGGCCTTTCGTTCCTTGCGTCAGGGAGGCCAGAGGTAGGTATTACTGCGGGTCCAGGGGGATCATCCCCCTGGTGGGGTCCAGGGGCAAAGCCCCTGGTGGGGTTTGGGGCGAAGCCCCAAAATGAGTTTATGGTGAGGGCTTTGCTTTCAAACGCGGCTATTTTTCGATGCCAATCAGTGACTCGTCCCGGAAGATCGGGTGATCTTGTTGAACACATTATACTTTCCAGAAGGTTTCCGCATCGGTATCCGCTTGACCTCCTCCAGGGTGTGGCTGTCATAGACCACGACGGCCCCATCCTCCTCCCAGATGCTCAGCAGGGCATAACGACCGTCACGGGTGAATTCGACATGGCCGACGGTCTTGCCCGGTGCCGGGCTGAGGGTCTTGACAATCTCCAGGGTCTGCTTGTCGATGACCTGAACTCGATCCTTGTGGGGGCTGTTGAAGGCATCCACCCAGGCATACGGGGAATTTTCATGGCTGCGCATGAAAAAACCGGCCCCCTCGGTCTCTATCCGCTTGATCACCGTCCAATCCTTCATGTCAATCACGGTGACCATCCCCTCCTTGAGGTTGGGGGTCGCCATGACCTGGGTATCCCGATAGTCCCAGAGAATCCCCGATGAAAGATGCGGCATCCCGGAGAGGGCAATCTCCTTGATCTTGCGCCCCACATCCAACTGGATCACCTGGCCGGTCCCGCCCGTGCGGGAGGTGCCCAACAGATGGCGATAGGGCAGATCAAAGAAAAAATCATCCAGATAATCGTCCAGCGGAATACGACGCACGGGAAAGGCGGTCTGGTCAACGGGGGGGGCCTCCCCGGAGTCCGGGTTGAAATCATGGACGGTGGCCCGATAAACGGGGGCCGCCCGGTCGTTGTAGGGAATCTCCCAGACCTCCCGCAAATCTTTCAGGGCGACAATAAAGCTGTTCCGGGGGGGGGCGGAAAAGACGGCACTGACACGGGAACTCTCCACACCCTTGTCGTCCACCGCCGGGATCACCTGGATGGGGTTCAATCGCTCGGCCTCCAGTGCCACCAGGGAGTGGGGCAGATAATTGGCCACCATCACCGTCTTGCCATCCCCGGAGACCGCCAGATTGCGGGTGTTCAGCCCGGCCCGCACCTCGGCCACCAACTGCAGGCTGTACAGGTCATATTTGCTGATCCAGCCATCCCGCGAGGAGAGAAAGACAAAACGGCCATCGGGAGAAAATTTCAATCCCCCATGCAGGGCAAAACGGCTGGGAAAACGCACCAGAGGCTCCAGACGGTCTCCGTCCAGGACGGTGACGTGATGATCCCCCAGTTCCACCACCAGGGTCAGATTGAGGGGATCCGCCTGATACGCCGGTTGGGCGGGCAGGGTGTCCGGATCCCGATGAAGGATATGGCTGGCAGAGATCTCGGCCATACCCCAAACCGGTATGTTGGCCAGGGGCGTCTGGATAAACTGCGCCAGGGACTCCACCTCTTCCGGGGTCAGTTGCGCCGCGAAACCCAGCATCTGGGTGGCCGGTCGGCCCTGGCTGATCACCGCCACGGCCTCCCCTTTGCGCAACCGCTTCAGGTTGTCCGGGAACAAGGCCGGACCGGTCCCCCCCAACCGTTCCGGGTGGTGACACTCGGCGCAATAGCGCGTATACAACTCGGCCACCGGGCGAGGCTCCGCCCAGGCGGTGCCCCACAGACCCAGCAACAAGAGCATCCAACCCCGTTTTATCACCCGAAATCCGACCAGATTCATTCCATAATCTCCGTATCATCCAAATAACAGCCCGGATCCTCTGCCCAGGGATCGCCGGTCAATTGCAGGGCGCGTACACGGGTGTTGCCACCGCATAAGTCCAGATAACGACAGCGGGCACAGCGTCCTTTGACCGGGCGGGGCTTCTGGCGCAGACCGGCCAGCAACGTCTCGTCCGGGTTTTGCCATATCCGGTCAAAGGGGTGTTCCCGCAGATGGCCCAGGGAGTGGTTCCACCAAAAAATATCGGGATGGACAAACCCCCGATTGTCAATATTGGCAATCCCCACCCCGGAGCTGTTTCCCCCCCAACGGGTCAGCAACCCCCGCGCCCGGTCCACCCCCTGCGGCCAATTCTGTTCGATCCACCGCAGCAGGAAAGGGCCATCTGCATCATTGTTGCCCGTGACAATCTCCCGCGTCAGACCGCTGTGCAGGTCCGCCCAGGCGCGCTGAAACAGGGTTTCCACCAACCGGCGCGTGGTTTGATGGGCGGCATCATCGGCACGATTGGCCGTGCCACGACCGGCATAGTTCCAATGGGAGAGATAAAAACGGTCAATCCCTTCCGCTTCCATGAGGGAAAAGAGGGCGGGCAGATCGGCACTGTTCTCCTGGGTGGGGGTAAACCGAATCCCCACCTTGACCCCCTGCCGATGGCACTGGCGGATGCCCGCCAGCGAGAGGCGAAAGGCCCCCGGTTGCCCCCGGTTCTGGTCGTGATGCGCCTCCAGACCATCCAGGCTGATGCCCACATAGTCAAATCCCACCGCCTGGATGCGGGCCACCTGCTGCGCGTCCATCAACGTGCCATTGCTGGACAATCCCAGATAAAATCCCAGCCCTTTGGCCCGTTCGGCAATGGCATAGAGATCCGGGTGCAAGAGCGGCTCGCCACCGGAGAGAATCAGGGCCGGTACGCCAAACGCCCGCAACTCTTCCAGGATTCGATAAATCTCCCCGGTCGTCAACTCCCCCTGAAACGATCGGTCCGAAGAGGCGGCATAACAGTGGCGACAGGCCAGATTGCACCGTCGCAACAGGTTCCAGACCACCACCGGTCCGTTCCATCGAGAGGGCTTGGCACCTCTGGACGGCGGATCATCGGGATGGACAATCTGCCGCAACAGTTGGGAAATCCGTAACATGCGCCCTCAATCTCCCGCCATTTTCAGACGCAACCCGCTCTTTTTCAGGATACGACTGCTGTGCAGCAAGGCATGTCCCTGTTGCACGGTGCCCAGGCGCGCCTGGATGATCTCCATTTTGCGTACCACACTCTCCCGGTCCGGGCCATGGACCATGGCAAACAGGTTGAACGGCCACTCCGGCAGATGTTTGGGACGGCGGTAACAATGGCTGACAAAATCCAGACCGCCCACCACCATGCCCCATTCATCCACCTGGTCATCCGGCAGATCCCACACCGTCATGCCGTTACCCTTCAGACCCAGCGCGTAATGGTTGGGGACGACCCCCAGACGCCGAATCCAGCCCCAGGCCAGCATCTTTTCCAACCGTTCCATGGTCGCCTCGGCCGTGATGCCCACCCGTCTGGCCACCTCATGGTAGGGGTGCGGCACCAGGGGCAACCCGGCCTGGGTCTCCGCCACCAGGGCACGGTCGATGGGGTCTGGACTGGCCGGGGGTCTCTCCATGGCCGAACCGGGGGAGGGGGGAGGAAGGGCCTCCAGGGGCACTGTGTCGATGGTGTCGCCGGAGATCCGCACCTGAAAGCCCAGGCGATATTCGGCCAGCTTGGGCAGATTGAAGGGCGAATATCCCGTCTGCCGGGCAATCCGTTCCAGCACCAGCGGTATCTCCTCCCGATGTTCCGTTGCCACCACAAACCAGCAATTCAACCGGTGGTCGCGGGCATAGTTGTGCGCCACCTCTGGAAAGGCGTTGACCTGCTCGACCACCCGATCAAACTGTTCGTCGGGGACGGAGAGAGCGGCCAGCGTCAGCCCGCCGCCCATCTCTTCGGCGTTGAACAGGGGGCCAAAACGGCTCAAAAGGCCCTCTTTGAGCAGTTGTTGAATGGCCTGGATCAATCCCTCTTCCGTCAACCCCAATGGCTGGGCGGCGGCCAGAAAAGGCCGGGCAGTCAGGGGAAATCCCGACTGCAAGCCGTTGATCACCTGGGCGTGACGAATCATGGGGCAACCATCCTGAAAAAGCGGTTACGGGGTGATGTCGGTGCCAGCATCCGCTCTCTTGTCGGCGGCATCCGCAAAATAGCGGGCACCGCACTGCTTGAAACGGCGCAGACTGAACAGCACCTGATGGGGAAACTGGCCGATGTCACAACACGCCACCACCTCCTGTACGGCCTGCATCACCTCTGGACGTGCCCTGCCATGGATCATGCAGTACAGGTTGTAGGGCCAGTGGGGGAGAGAGCGTGCCCGTCGATAACAGAGGGTGATCATGCCATGGGTGATCAATTGGCTGGCATACCCATCCGCCAGGGAATCCGGAAGATCCCAAACCACCATGGCGTTGGCGCGATAGCCCAGTTCATGGTGACGGACAATGACGCCCATGCGCTTGATCACCCCTCGCTGTTGCAAATCCGCCAGCGTGGCCAGGACAACCTCTTCCGTCAGCCCTATCGATTCGCCCATCTGTTGAAAGGGCCGGGGAACCAATGGCAAACCCGACTGGAGCCGGGTCAAGAGCCTCTGTTCCTGGTCACTCAGCAAAAAGGCGGACATGAGACGCGCTCCCGGCCGTCAATGAAACGAAAAGCCCAGGTCGATATGATAGGCCTGGAGCATGGGCATCGTGAGGACCGTTATACCGCTCTGGATGGCAATCTGCTCCACGATTCCGCGCAGACGTTCCTGGGAAGCGGCTGTGATCACAAACCAGACATTGATGGCGTGATCCCGCTCATAGTTGTGGTTGACCTCCGGGAATCGACTGACAATGGCCGCCACCCGCTCCACATCCGGTGGCGGGACTGCCATGGCCGCCAGGGTGCTGGCCCCGACCTGTCCGGCCTGCAAGACGGCACCCACCCGGCTGATCACCCCCTCGACGGTCAACCGGTGCAGACGATCCAGCACCTCGGCTTCCGGGATGCCCAATTGTTCTGCCATGACCCGATAGGGGTCAGGGACCAGTGGCAGATGGTGTTGAAATTCGTTCAGCAGACGCCAATCCATCGGGGTGAGCGGATTCATAGGCCAATCTTGTGGCCACGGGAGGAAAAAAAGATCCCGCTGGGGGCCTCGGCTGGCAGGGTGGCCAAACGCTGAAAGGTGTCGGTATGGTAGACCTCAACGCGATTTTCATCCCGTACCGAGATCCATACCGCCTCACCCTTGGGGGTGAATTCCATGTGCATGACCCCTTTGCCGGGTTTCAGCTCCTGAATGACGGCCAGGGAGGGGACATCGATGATTTGCACGGTATCATTGTCGGGAAAGGCAAAGTTGACCCATACCTGCCGTTTGTCCGGGCGCACCATGGCAAAAACCGGCTGGCTGTGGACCGGAATGTGGGCCACCTCCTGCCAGGTATTGACATCCATCACCAACACCTCGTGATGGCCCACTGCGGGCAGAAAGATCAGATGGCCTGCCATGGCCCACCCCTTCAGATGGGGCATTTTGTAGACCGGCAACTTTTCCTCGCCCCGACCGTAGCCTTGCAACACCCGGCGAATTCCCTGTTCGGGATGCCATAAATCCAGCAGTGTGATCCCGTCCTCGCCGAACAGACCGGCCAGATAGTAGCGTCCATCCGGCGTGATGAGGGCGTCATAGGGTTGGGAACCCGCGTTGGGAAATTTTTTGATCTGCGGTTGGGCCAGATCGCGGAGATCGAGCAGCCAAATCTCGCCCGATTCAAACAGACTGAAGACAAACGCCTGACCGGGGGCATCCTCCAGCCCCACCACCTTGGAACGCTTGCCATCCGCGCCCACCGCCGGAATGTCCAGCTTCAGTTCCAGGGTATCCACATCAAAAATACGGACGCCACCGGGGGTGTAATTGGCCACGGCCAGCAGTCGGCCATCCTGGGAGATGGCCCCGCCAATGCTGTTGCCCGCCTGGATGGTCCGGTTGACCACCTGCTGGGTCAGGAGATCCACCTTGCTCAGACCGCCATCCCGGCCAAACACAAAGGCGTAACGACCATCGCGGGAAAAGACCGCCGTGGCATGGGAGAGATCGCCCAATTCGGCAATACTCCCCAGGGAGCTGTTGTGGGTGGTTTCCACCACCTGGAGTGAGCCTGAACCCCGTTCAATGACCACCCCCAGATCACCACTGCCCCGCAAGGGGGTACACCCCAGCAGCAGGGACAGGGTGCCGACCACGACCGGAAACAGGAGCGAACCAACCGGTCGCCTCACCATTGAGATGCGCATCATTCGGGTATTCCTTCGAGCAGACGATCCACCAGCCAACCGGTCTCTTCCGGACTCAAAAAGGGGTTCCAGGGGGGCATGGCCAGACCAGGAACGCCCGAAAGGATTACGTTTTCCAAATATTCTTTCGATTTGCCGTTCAGTGCCGCCGGCAGCAGTGGCGGACCCAGGCCACCCAACAAACGCAGACCATGACAGGAACCACAGTCCTGGCGCAACAGGTGGATCAGCTCCTGTTGGCGCGCAACAGACGGTTCGGCCAACGACGGCACCGGCCAACCCGCCCATCCGACCATGCCCAGGAGGAGAAAGATTCGGAAAAGGCGTTGTCCGACCAAAAAGGCGCGACCGATCATGACAAAAAACCCACACCAACCGGAGAGGTTTGGCTTGAAAGAGAGAAAATCCCCAAGAACCCGAAAGACTAGCCGGGGGGTGAGGAAATGTCCAGTGAAAAATCGGCCACACCCTCTGGATCATGGTGCTTTCAGGGTGCCGTTTCCTGTACGTGGGGATGGACAATTCTGGATTTTGATGGATTTTCAAAAAAATTTAATGTTAAATTAACCTGGATCAAATCCTTCCCAAAATGAATTGATTTAGGCTCCTGGCGGTTCGGTACAGAGAGGGACTGAGACGATCCAGTTTGGTGCCGGATGGAGTGCCGATGGACGGTTCAACGGATGCACCACTTTTACATGCCCATACCCATACCCAAAACAAGGAGATCGCCGGATGAAAAAGAGTCGTGTACTCAAGTCGCTCGCTGTACTGGGAGCCTTTTTTACGTTGACCCTGGGTGCCAACCTGGGGTTTGCCGCCGAACCGCCTCCCGCACAGGCTCCGGCCTTGAGCGACGAGGAGTTCAATATCGCCAAGCAGATCTTTTTTGATCGGTGTGCTGGCTGTCATGGTGTGTTGCGTAAAGGGGCCACCGGGAAACCCTTGACCCCGGACCTGACCCTGAAGCTGGGCACCGATTATCTGAAGGGGTTCATCACCTATGGTTCTCCGGGCGGTATGCCCAACTGGGGCAGCACATTGTCGGAGAAAGAGATCGATATTGTGGCCAGATATCTGCAACACACCCCGCCCGTGCCACCCGAATTTGGCATGAAGGAGGTCAAGGGAGCCTGGAAGGTGGTGGTCCCGGTTGACAAGCGACCCACCAAACAGATGAACAAACTGGATCTCTCCAACCTCTTTTCGGTCACCTTGCGGGATAGCGGGCAGATTGCTCTGATCGATGGGGCCAGCAAAAAGATTGTCACGGTGATCAAGACCGGCTTTGCCGTCCATATCTCCCGCGTCTCCTCGTCTGGTCGCTATCTCTTTGTCATTGGTCGGGATGCCAAGATCAACCTGATCGACCTGTGGATGGAGACGCCGGATACCGTGGCAGAGATCAAGGTCGGTCTGGAGGCCCGTTCCGTCGAAACCTCCAAGTTCAAGGGTTGGGAAGACAAGTATGCCATTGCCGGTTCCTACTGGCCACCCCAGTATGTCATCATGGACGGCAACACATTGGAGCCGTTGAAAATTGTCTCCACCCGTGGCATGACGGTCGATACCCAGGAGTTTCACCCGGAACCCCGTGTGGCCGCCATTGTGGCCTCGCATGAGCACCCGGATTTTATCGTCAACGTCAAAGAGACGGGCCAGGTCTTGATGGTGGATTATTCGGACTTGACCAATCTGAGCGTGACCACCATCGGCACGGCCCCCTTCCTGCATGATGGCGGTTGGGACTCCACCCATCGTTATTTCATGTCGGCTGCCAACAAGTCCAACAAGATTGCGGTGATCGACTCCAACACCCGGAAACTGTCCAAACTGGTGGAGGTGGGGGCCATTCCCCATCCCGGTCGGGGTGCCAATTTTGTTGATCCGCAGTTTGGTCCCGTCTGGGCCACCAGTGGCCTCGGCGATGACACCATCTCGGTGATTGGCACCGACCCGGAAAAACATCCCAAAGAGGCCTGGAAGGTGGTGCGCACCTTGCATGGAGCGGGTGGTGGTTCCCTGTTTATCAAGACCCATCCTGGTTCGCACAATGTGTGGGTTGATGCGGCCCTCAATCCAGAGGAAAAGGTCTCCCAGTCCATTGCCGTGTTCGATTTGAACGATCTGTCCAAAAAGTTTGAGTCCCTGCCGATCGCCGAGTGGGCCGATCTGGGTGAAGGGGTGAAACGGGTGGTGCAACCGGAATACAACGCCGATGGCAGCGAAGTCTGGTTTTCCGTCTGGAACAGCAAGGACAAAAAGTCCGCTCTGGTGGTCGTGGACGACAAGACCAGAAAGCTCAAGGCCGTCATCAAGGATGATCGTCTGGTGACACCGACGGGCAAGTTTAACGTCAAAAATACCCAGCATGACATCTATTAGTGGGTCAACCAAGCGGGTTTGACCGGTCAAATCGGCTTGGTTGAATCACCGGAAAACCGTTCAGGGGGGTGGCCAAAGGGGTTGAGCTTGCACCCCCCTGACC
>CAIWLA010000286.1 GCA_903913345.1 uncultured Magnetococcales bacterium
CCAATACCAAAGGTGCTGAGGGTGTCATGACCGAAGGCCAAAAGACGCTCCGTCCGCTTGCCCAAAAGCACGTCCGTCAAATAATCCGCCCCAAACCGTTGCCCGGTCCGAAAGACACAGGACATGGCCTTTTGCGCCGCCACCGAACCATCCCAGGTGGCCACCGGTGCCAGACAGGTGTCACAGTTGCCACAAGGCTGAGGATAGGACTCGCCAAAATGGTGCAGGAGCACCTGGCGACGGCATCGGGTCGTCTCGCAATAGCCCAGGATGGTATCCAACTGTTGCCTCGCCACCCGCCGAAACGATTCCCCCATCTGGGAATTGGCCAACAATTGACGCAACTTGATCACATCTTCATAGCCATAGGTGAGAAAGGCATTGGCCGGAAAACCGTCCCGCCCGGCACGCCCGGTCTCCTGGCAATACCCTTCCAGGCTTTTGGGCAGATCCAAATGGGCCACAAAGCGGACATCCGGCTTGTCGATGCCCATGCCAAAGGCGATGGTGGCCACCATGATCACCCCCTCCTCCCGCAAAAAGGCGGCTTGATGGCGTTGCCGCACCTCTTTGTCCAAACCCGCATGATACGGCAAGGCCCGCCGACCACAGGTCACCAGCCACTGGGCCACCTCTTCCACCTTGCTGCGCGACAGGCAGTAGACAATCCCCGCATCCCCCGGATGTTCCGCATCCAGAAACCGTTTCAACTGGTTTTTGGCCTCTTTTTTGGCGACCACCGTGTAATGAATATTGGGCCGGTCAAAACTGGCGATAAAAAGCCTGGCCCCTTCCAGATGGAGATATTGGACGATGTCGGCACGGGTCAGGGCATTGGCCGTGGCGGTCAGGGCAATGCGGGGCACATGGGGAAACCGTTCATGCAACACCGAAAGGCCCAGATATTCCGGTCGAAAATCATGTCCCCACTGCGACACGCAATGGGCCTCATCAATGGCAAACAGGACCAGGGGAATTTGGGTCAGAAAGGCCAGAGACCCCTCCATCAACAACCGCTCCGGGGCCATGTACAGCAAGTCCACGCCCCCGTTGCGCACCTCCTGCATCACGGCACCCACCTGGGCCGCACTCAAGGTGGAGTTGATGTAGGCCGCCCGAATGCCATTCTGCCACAAGGCATCGACCTGATCCTGCATCAGAGCAATCAGCGGCGAGACCACAACGGCCACACCGGGTCTCAAAATGGCGGGAATCTGGTAGCAAAGCGATTTGCCACCGCCAGTGGGCATCAGAACAATGGCATCCCCTCCAGAGAGGAGATGGTCGATAATCGCCCTCTGCGCCCCTCGAAAGGATTCAAAGCCAAAATATTGGCGTAAAACGGCCAGAGCCGGATCCGCCGTTGGATTCCCTGTATCACCCACGACACGCCTCTCACGCAAAAAAATGGATGGCCAGTAGTACAACAGAGAGGGCATCACCGTCCAGGGTTGCTCCAACGCGGGAGAATGAATCGGCCCCGCCACCACATCACGCGCCAGGCCCCGCCCCCGTGGCGCATCTTTCCGGCGGTTTTTCCGCATGAAACCAACGGACAGCACGACGAAAGGGGCAAACCAACGGGCAGAATCTGCGGAAAAAATGGCCATGCCC
>CAIWLA010000287.1 GCA_903913345.1 uncultured Magnetococcales bacterium
TCTCGGCGACAGCACCCACCACACCCTGACGGGCACCTCGGCGGCGGAGGTGTTCGTGGCCGGTTCCCCCAGTGACACCACCATGATCGGCGGTGGCGGGGCGGATGTGTTTCATGGCGGATCGGGCAACGATACCATCACGGTTTCTGACCTCACCTTCCAGTTGGTGGATGGGGGCAACGGCAGCGACACCCTGGCGTTGTCGGGGTCAGGCATGAACCTCAATCTGGCGGCAGAACGTGGGCACATCCAATCCATCGAAACCATCAACCTGGGCACAGGCGGCAACACGTTGACATTGACGGCGTTGGATGTGCTGAATATGTCGGATACCACGAACACCCTGACGATAAAGGGTTCCGGTACCGTGAACGCGTGCTACATAACCGGCGGCACATGGACAGACGGTGGTCTCATCACCGTCAACACAACGCATGATTATCATCTCTACACCGATGGACAGGCGATGTTGCAGGTAGCGGTTGGTATCACCTTCAACCAGGTGGCCGATCCCCTGGTGCTGGATCTGACCGGCAATGGCATCCATCTGACCTCGGCAGGAGCGGGCACCCACTTTGATATTACCGGGACCGGCCTCCCGGTCCCCACGGGCTGGATTGGGCCTGACAACGGTTTGGTGGTATGGGATCGCAACGAAAATGGTCAGATTGACGGGATGCAGGAGGTCATTTCCGCACAGTTCGCCCCCAATGCCGCCTCCAGTCTGGCCGCCCTGGCCACCCTGGACAGCAACCATGACGGCAAAATCGACGCCAGCGACCCCGCATTCGCCCATTTGCAGATTTGGGTGGATCAAAATCACGATGCCATCTCAACCCCACAGGAATTGTACTCCCTATCCCAGTTGGGTATCGCCTCCCTGGGCCTGACCGCCGATCATACCGATCCGCTGACCATTAACGGCAATACGGTAACCGGCTTTGCCAACGTCACCTACACCGATGGCCATCAAGGCACCATGGCCGAGGTACAATTGGGTTTTGATATGGCCCAACCGACGGTTCCCCCTGCCCCGAATCCCGCTCTGGACAGCACAACACCGCCGGTTACGGTCAACACCCCACCCGATCCCAGCCACTACGCCGATATTCTCAACTGGGAGGGGACCACCCTGCACAGAGAGGGCGATACCATTCATATGGTCGATAACGGTTCTTCCCTGAACCTGACCAACCTCCTGGCCAATCAGGCTTTGGCTGGCATCAATCAGGTGGATATGCGGGGTTCTGGAAACAACACATTGAATATACATGATCTTCTTGATTTTTCTGGAAGCGGCCATCCCTTTATGGTCAATGGAGAGGCCGGGGATGTGGTCAATGTCCAACAGGCCATCGATACAACGCTGGGAGCCAATACCCATGTGATCGTGGATGGTGTCAGTCATGCCACCGATGCGACAGGCCATACGACCATCGGGGCCAACTCCTATGTGGCCTACAGCACGGCGGATGCCCTGCATACCGTACTGGTGGAGAGCGAGCTGGTTGTGAACCTCCTGCGATGATGGCGGCCCATGCGGTGGTGTGGCAATCGGCTCGCTTTTGGACGAGACTTGACCATGCCAATCAAGCGAATTTGCAAAAAATGACAAATTCGCTTGATTCTTGCGGGGAAATGAACGATGCTTCTGAATCCATGGTACACTGGGCAGACACACCCACGAACATCCCATGAGCAGATAAACCACGCCCATTTCGGAATACGTCGTTTTGTCATCCCCGCGCAAGCGGGGATCCAGGTTGCGCGGGTACCATCTGGATCCCCGCCTGCGCGGGAATGACGTTTGAAAAACTGCGTATCCCATGATGGGTGCGATTGAACAGCCTTAACGGGGAATTGTTAAAACCATGTCTGAAGCGAGAAAAGGCAGGAAGGATGCCAACTATGCCGATGCCAGGCGAGTGACCCAGGTCGGAACGGTGGGTGATACCATACTGACCTTTGGCAAGCTGGTCATTGGCTTGGCAACGGGATCTGCCGCCCTGGTGGCGGAGGGTTTCCATTCGGGTGCGGATTTGCTGTTTGATCTGGTTGTGCTGCTCGGCATGAAAATCGCCCGCAAGAAACCGGACGAGAGCCATCCGTATGGCCATGGCAAGTTTGAAGGGCTGATCAGCCTGTTGCTGGCGGCCATCCTGTTGATGGTGGCCGTGGGTGTCGTGGTGGACGCCGCCCACCGGGTGGACGAGGGCAATCTGCAGGCTCCTGGGGCCTTAGCCTTCTGGGCCGCCTTGATTTCCATCCTCACCAAGGAAGGATTGTTCCATTATACGGTTCGGGTAGGCAGACGTTTGAAGTCAAACATTATCATGGCCAACGCCTGGCACCATCGGGCCGACTCGATCTCCTCTTTTGCGGCCATGCTGGGCATCGGGGGTGCTCTGATGGGTTATCCCGTCCTGGACCCGGTCGCTGCCATTGCCGTTGCCTTCTTTGTCAGCAAAGTCGCCTTGGAGATTGGCCGGGATGCCATCCGTGAACTCACGGATGCCTCCGATGCGGTGGATCAGGAGATTCGTCAACACATTGCCCAGCTCATCCGGGCCATACCGGAGGTGATCTCCGCCCACTTTGTCACTCCGCGTCGGTTGGGACCGGATATCATCGTCGACGTGCATGTGGTGGTGCCCCTCTCTTTGTCCGCTTCCGAAGGACATCAGGTGGCCGAAAAGGTCAGGCAAAACCTGCTGCAACAGGTGGATTCCATCAGCGAGGTGGTGGTCCATGTCGATACGGAAGAGGATCTGGACTGGAATCTGCCCATCCAGTCGGGCAGAGACGAACTGCTGGCGTTGGTCCTCGCGGAAATTCCAAGCAATCATCCCGTTCTGGGAGTTGTCCGACTCCAACCCAACTATGCCAGGGATGGCATTCATCTGGACCTGGTGTTGAAGGTGGATGAGTCCTGTGCGTTTGCGGCCATCCATGCCGATGCCCAGCAATTGTGCGACCGGTTGCTGAACGCGGGAGAAAATATTATCGAAATACGCACCAGCATGGCATCGGTGGAAAAGAGACGCACCCTTTCAAGACCGACCATGGTGACACGTGAGGAGAATGTGTCAACACCCCATTGAAGGAGACAGGGGATCGCCCTAGTGGCGTGCTCACCCAGCCATCATACCGTTCGTATATGGCTCGCACGTGCCCCCAGTTCCTCCTCAGAGGACGACGGCGTCAATCGATACAACTCAGCCAACCCCTCCGTTTCCGTCGGGGACAGGTTGTGTCGGGTTCGCAAGTGGACACACTCAAGATGGGTGACCAATTCGCCAATTTCCTGCATGGTCTCGTAGGTTCCAGCACAAAACCCAACATGTACGATGACTTTTCCCTGCCTGGTTTGTATTTTGAACAGTGTGCCATGCTGGATGATCTGTTTTTTTTCACCCCATGAAAATACCAGTTTCATGACTGTCTCAACGGATATGGGCGTTTCACCGTGTGGTAATATAAAACTGCACCCGCCTATGCTGATGTCCAGGAGCGTTGCATCAAAGTCGGCACCCTCATCGTCTTCGACCCGGAGTGTGACACCGGTCGTATCGGAATTCGCCACTCGTATCGAATCCCGTTGCACGGGCTTGCGCGAAATGGTATCGGGGAAGGCCATCTTGAATACGCCGTGTGACTCGCCCTTATTGAGCAGGCACGATGTAAATTCGTTGACGCTGTTGCCTTGCACAAAAGACAGTGTGGCCATCTGACCGGTTCCGATTCTTTCATTGCCTTCTGGAGAATCGGTTGGACCGACCAGGATGTAGGCCTTGTCCCGCAGATATTCGCTGGAAGGCTCACCACTCTCATCCAGACCCATCTCCCGCCCCGTCAAAAAATGCGTTCTATATTCAAGCACTTTACGACCAAAAGAGAGATGAACCTCAGACCGGCTGTCGACGGCATGCATGAGCATCTCAACCATTTTTGATTCATTTTTGAGAATGTTCCCATGGGGGTCTCCTGTCCATCCTGTCGTCGCATATTTTCTTTGTGTCCCATGACCACCCTCTTCCGTCAGTCGGGCGACCCCTTTGATAAACCTTTGCCAGATGATGCCCATTGTTTTTCTTTCCTTGTGTCATGGCGATGATGCGTGGTTTTATTTTAAATTATTTTACGGGTCCAGCAACGGGCTGACATGGTGACATCTATTATGTGTCATGGCAGAAGATGATCACAAAGGCAATTCTTCCGCAGGTTCCTCCGGCACGGGATGACCTCTGACCACTCGAACACGCTGCTGGTATCCCTCTGGATCCCCAAACTCCGCAAAATCAAAATAGGCATCATGAGGATCCTGGATGTTGCGAGCATGCTTGATGGGACACCAATACTGTTCCGTTCGGCTGCCCACTTCTCTCGCCAGGGCCAGCAAACCGACAGCATAACCGCAATAAACACAGTTAAACTTTTCAATGGCGTTGAGATAGGCCAGAGTGTCTCGGTCAATAAAAATGTACGTTCCTCTCTCCACCTTTTGTAAATGGTATACCGGAAAACAGATATTTTGATATACTGTCAAAAGCAGATCCAACAACACCAGAGGAACAATTAAAATATATAGAAACGGTGCGCTGATGAGCACGAAAAAACGCGCTTTTCTTAAATAGGTTGTCACCGGAACCAGGATATGCAGATGGCAGCTCTGCGTATAGTCCGCGAACAAAACCTTTTTTTCTTCCAACGCAAAATAAAAACTTTTCCTCTGGCGTTCTAATTCTTCCTGGATTTGCTGTTCAATCTCCCTGAGGCAACCCAGCAGATAATGGATTTTGTTGTCCACTGGCAACTCCCGTCGAAGA
>CAIWLA010000288.1 GCA_903913345.1 uncultured Magnetococcales bacterium
CTGGAAACCAGCCTGGAACCGCTCTCCCTTGATCAACAGATTGATGTGATCCTGGAGATTATTCTGGCTGTGCCCTGGTTTTCCGGTTTGCATCAAGGGGCACTGTTTTTGATGGATGAGATGATCGGGCGTCTCCGCATGGTCGGTCAGAAAAATGTATCGGAACCGTTGCTTTCCTCTTGTGCAGAAGTGCCCCTGGGACACTGTTTGTGCGGCAGGGCAGGCAAGCAGCGTGAGATTGTCTTTGCCCATCAGGTGGATGGTGACCATGAGACCTGTTTTGATGGCATGAAACCCCATGGCCATTATTGTGTACCCATCGTCGGCAGGGGCCGTCTGCTGGGTGTCTTGTGTCTGTTCCTGCCGGTTGGTCATCCGCACAGGGCCGATGAAGATGCCTTTTTGATCACGATCAGCAATACCCTGGCACTCATGCTCGAACACCGGCAGACAGAATCCGACCTCAAGAAGGCGGAGGAGCGATTGCGCTTTCTGGCCTATCATGATCCTCTGACCGGCTTGCACAACCGCCAGTTTTTTGATTCGACCTTCAGCAAGATATTTTCCGCCTTGCAGAATACGGGGCGTCGTCAAAACGAATCCCCCTCGCAGGGGGCCTTTCTGGCCATGCTGGACATTGACCATTTCAAGAGGGTCAATGACACCTATGGCCATCTGATGGGTGACGAGGTATTGGTTCTCTTTGCCCGGATAATGAATGAATGTTTCCGGGACCGGGATTCAACCTTTCGATTTGGTGGTGAGGAGTTTGTGGTACTGCTGAGCGATCTGCCGCCCGCAACGGCGGAAGCCGTCTTGAACCGCTTCCGGGTGGCGGTGGAGTCCTACCCCTTTCCCCAGGTGGGACAGGTCACAGTCAGCATCGGTGCGGTGCAGATTCAATCGGGAGAGTTGGCGGGAACCGCCATCGAGAAGGCCGACAAGGCACTGTACCACTCCAAAAAGAACGGTCGCAACCAGGTGAACCTCTACCAGGCGTTGCTCGAATCGGGTCATCTGGAAGAGGTGATTCATGGGACGGGGGAGGTTGATATCTGGTAAGGAGCCTGGCAAAATCCATGACAGGCATGGTTATTGCTTGATAACCCGCTGTGCCGCATCGACGCCCGTTGCCGGTTGCGTTTTTTTGCGGGTTATCATCGTTTTGACCATTCCATGGTGGGCGCGTGTCCCATCCATCCTGAAAGGAGTCTTTGTCCATGGCCAGTTTGTCTGCCACCACCACATCAAAGGGACAACCGGTTGAAATAGCCGGTATTGCGGGGGATGTATTGGGTCAATTTGTTGACCGTATTGAACGTCTTGAAGAGGAAAAAGCGGAACTCGGCCAGGATATACGGGATATTTATCTGGAGGCGAAAGGCAACGGGTTTGACCCGAAAATCATGCGTCAAATTGTTGTGTTGCGCAAGAAGGATCGCCACGAGGTGGATGAGGAGGAGACCCTGTTGCAACTGTACAAACAGGCCCTGGGAATGGCTCCGCCCACCATACAGTAACAGGGCCATCCGTCATGGATCAAACCCGGTTGCGGGCAACGCCATACCCGGATGGTGACGGGCAGGCGATCCGGTCTCCCGGATGGCGTGAGATCGACGACACCACCGATACCGAGAGTGTCTGGCAGGCCACGGGCTACAAAGAGGCCTGGCAGGCAACGTTGGAGTATTGGCTGGAGAGCGGTGTGGAATTTCGCTCTGGCAGTCGGCTGGAATTTTACACCCCGCCACCGAGGTCGCGGGTGGGACCGGTCGTGGCCGAAAGGGGCTTTTCACCCGCCGTTCCCCCTTTGACCACCGTTCGTGACAGGCCATCGATGGCGGTGGAGGCCGCAGCGGTGGCCACCCCTTCCCCGGTGCAACCGCCTCCCCTGTCCACCGAGGGGAGGGATGCCCCTCTGCCCGCGCCCATACCGGTGGCCGAACGACCAGCCGTGCTGGCCACTCTGGCGGAGGCGGTATCCACCTGTGAACAGTGCATTCTGGCCAAGACCCGGACCAAAGGGGTTTTTGGGGTGGGTGCCCCGGATGCCTCCATTGTCTTTGTCGGTGAAGGGCCGGGGGCGGAAGAGGATCGCCAGGGTGAGCCGTTCGTCGGACCAGCGGGTATCCTGTTGGACAACATGCTGCGTGCGATTGCGTTGCAACGGTCGCAGGTGTTTATTGCCAATGTGGTCAAATGCCGTCCCCCCGCCAACCGAAACCCCCATACGGACGAGATCGCCGCCTGTCAGGGCTATCTCTTTCGCCAACTGGAGATCATCCATCCCAAAATCATCTTTTGTCTGGGCAAGTTTGCCCTGCTCTGTTTGACGGGCTATACGGATACCGTTAGCCAGGCACGGGGACAGTCATTTTTTTGGCGTGGCATTCCGGTCATCGCCAGTTATCATCCCGCCTATTATCTGCGCACCCCCAGCCGCAAACGGGCCGCCTGGGAAGATTTGATCCGACTGCTGAAACGGTGGCAGACGATGGAGGGATGCAGTCCATCCCCGGATCTCGTCATTCCGCAAAAAAACGTCTGACCGACTCCCGATCCCGGACGATGCGTGCCGGTGGCAGTGCCTCCAGCAACTGTCGGCCATACCGTTTTTGCGTCAGGCGGACATCCAGAATGGCCATTCCCCCGCGATCCGTGCTGCGCCGCAACAATCGGCCCACCCCCTGCTTCAATGATAAAACGGCACGGGGAATGAACATTTCCATGAACGGATTGCGCTGGTTGATCTCCATCCATCGCCCACGGGCCGCCACCAGGGGATCCACCGGTGAGACAAACGGCAGACGGTCGATGATGACCATGGAGAGGGCCTCGCCCGGCACATCCACACCTTCCCAGAAACTGGCCAAACCCAGCAGGACTGATGACTTTTGTGCTCGGAATGCCTCCAGCAACGCCCCCTTGGACCGCTCTCCCTGGACCAGCAGCGGGAAGGGGATGCGTCCTGTCAGGCCATGGCGCACCGTTTCCAACATGCGCTGACTGGTAAACAGGCAGAGCGTCCGTCCCGAAGCCGCCTCCAGCAGGGCGACAATCTCTTCCACCGCCGCCGCCGGAAAGAGGGGATCATCCGGTTCCGGAAACTGTTCCGGGAGATAGAGAATGGCCTGTTGTCGATAGTCGAATACCAGGGGCAGTTGCTCGGTGACAACTGTTTCTGCCGTCAATCCCAGTTGATCCAGCAAAAAGGAAAATCCCCCGGACCGCCCTCCTGTGGCCAGGGTGGCAGAGGTGAAAATGGCGGTTTTGACCCGTGGATAGAGCAACTCCTGCAAGGTAGGCCCGGTCTCCAGCGGGGAGGCGGTCAAAAAGACGCCCCGCTCACGGGTTTCATACCAGTAGACCCGCGATGGATCATCCATGCTGCGAATCCAACCGGAGGTATCCAGCAGGGTGACCGCCCGCCGGGCACAGGCGGCCAATCCCGCCGAACGGGCTTGATGTGGCTCCAGAACCTTCAGCAGATGGTGCAGGGCATTATCCACCTGGAGCAGTGCCTGGCCGATGACGCTGGTTCGGTTCAGATCCTCCGTGGTCATCCCTTCTCGACGATTTTCTCTGGGGAATGCCTCCCGCAACCGCTGTCCAGCCACCTCCAGATCGGGCAGGGCCAACAACAGGACGGGATCATCGGCCCCAATCTCCTGGGACTCACGCCGACAATCCAGGGCCAACTCCCGCAGTTGATGGTTGCTGATGGTCCAGCCAAAAAACTGGGTGACGACATCGGGAATTTTGTGGGCCTCGTCAAAGACCACCACCCCATGATCGGGCAGCAACTCGCCGAATCCCCCATCCCGGAGGGCCAGATCGGCAAAAAAGAGATGATGGTTGACCACCACCAGGTCCGATTTTTTGGCCCGTTCTCTGGCCCTGGTCAGGAAACAGGCCTCATGGTGGGTGCAGCGTCGTCCCAGACAGTGATCCCCCCCCGCGCTGATCTCTTTCCAAAAACTGAGATTATCTGGCAAGGCGTCCAGCTCCTCCCGATCGCCCATTTCGGTCTGATCGGCCCAATCGGCCACCATCTCCGACCAGCGTCGTTCTGGACCGGGAACCAACATGCCCTGGTTGCGGAAGGCGGTAAACCGGTAGCGGCAGAGATAATTGCTGCGTCCTTTCAAGGTGCTGGCCGTGAAGGTCCGTTCCAGAACCCGGCGCAACAGGGGGAGATCCTTGTCAAAAATCTGTTCCTGCAACGCCTTGGTGGCGGTTGAGACGATCAGGGAGTGGCCCATGGCCAGCAAGGGGAGGAGATAGGCCAGGGTTTTGCCGGTGCCGGTGGGGGCCTCCACCACCAGGCAGTGCTGGCCCTGCACCGCCTCCACCACCAACTGCGCCATCCGATTTTGGACCGAGCGGGGTTCATACGCCGCAATCTGTCCCGCCAAACGGCTTGTCGAGCCAAACAGCGATTGAATCCATACCTCGGAATTTTCCATGGGAGCCATTTGCCTTGACATTTTTAATTAAAATCAGCATTCTAATCCGGGTCATGATCATGCGTCAAGCATCGTGTCGCGTACCCTCGCCTGCCCATCCTCGGCCTGGCTGCCCTGTTGTCCGGTCATCCCGATGAATTGACAGGACAATTTTTTAACCGGATTCCGTCTTTCATGCCCTACACCGATTTTGTTCATCTGCATGTTCATTCGGGGTTTTCTCTCCTGACCTCCAGTGCCCGCGTCGAGTCGCTCATCCAGCGGGCCAAGGCCTTGCAGATGCCTGCCCTGGCCTTGACCGACCATGGCAATCTGTTCGCGGCGATTCCCTTTTTTACCGGCTGTCTCAAGGCGGGCATCAAGCCCATTCTGGGCGCGCAACTCAATCTGGTGGCCGATCGCCATGACCGTTCCATCCGTTCTGACCTGGAAATCCGGGATCAGTTGATCCTGTTGTGCCGCAACCAGGAGGGTTGGAAAAATTTGTTGCGCCTGGTGTCGGCGGGTCATCTCGAAGGGAGTCACGACAAACCCAGGATTGATTTTTCCTTGTTGCAGCAGCACCATCGGGGTCTGATCGCCCTCTCGGCGGCCCACAAGGGGGAGGTGGGTCGCCTGTTGCGGTCGGGGCGGTGGGAGCAGGCGGAACAGGCGGCGTTGGCCCTGCGCACCCTGTTCCAGGAGGAGACGGAGCCGGGACAGTCCGATGGATCCGCCAGCCATCTGCCCGGTTTTTTTCTGGAACTGCAACGCCATGGGCTGACCGACGAGAAGGGGGTGAACGAGGCCACCATCCGTCTGGCGCACCAACTGGATATTCCCCTGGTCGCCAGCAATGACATCCATTTTATCGAGACCGATGGCCATCGTGCCCAGGATGCCCTGCTCTGTGTCGGGCTGGGTCATACCCTGTTCGAGGAAAACCGCCCCCGTTTGACCGACCGCCACGGTTTTCCCACGCCACAACAGATGGCGACCCTCTTTGCCGATGTGCCGGAGGCCCTGTCCAATACCCTGTATGTGGCCCAACGGTGCAACGTGCAACTGGAACTGGGCAAGACGGTGCTGCCCGACTATCAACCGCCACGCGGGGAAGATCTGGACTCCTGTTTGCGGCGGGAGGCGGAGGAGGGGCTGCAAAACCGCTTGCAGGGACATGTCCTGCCCGAATGCCCGGAAACGGAGCAGGCGGCGACCGAGACATTCTACCGGGAGCGGCTTTCCTATGAGCTGGAAGTCATTCTGCAAATGGGATTTTCCGGTTATTTTCTCATCGTCTCCGACTTTATTCGCTGGGCCAAGCGGCAGGGGATTCCTGTCGGTCCTGGGCGCGGATCGGGGGCCGGATCGCTGGTGGCCTGGTCCCTGGATATTACCGACCTGGATCCCATCCGTTACCAACTGTTGTTTGAACGGTTTCTCAACCCGGAACGGGTCTCCATGCCGGACTTTGACGTGGATTTTTGCATGGATAACCGGGAACGGGTGATCCACTATGTCCGGGACAAGTATGGGTCGGACCGGGTGGCGCAAATTATCACCTTTGGGACGTTGCAGGCGCGGGCGGTCATCCGGGATGTGGGTCGGGTTCTGGAGTTTCCCTATGGCCGCGTGGATCGGATCGCCAAGCTGATCCCCATGACGCTGGGCATCACCCTGACCCAGGCCATCGAGCAGGAAGAGCGTCTCCGCCAGTTGATGGAGGAAGAGGAGGATGTCAACGACTTGATGCAATTGGCCATGGCGTTGGAGGGATTGCCCCGCTCGGCGGGCACCCATGCGGCGGGTGTGGTCATGGCCAACGGTCCGTTGACCGACATGGTTCCGTTGTACCGGGATCCCCGTTCCGACATGCCGGTCACCCAGTTCAACATGGGGGATGTGGAAAAGGCCGGTCTGGTCAAGTTTGACTTTCTTGGTCTGAAAACCTTGACCGTCATTGCCGATGTCCTGACCCTGGTCAATCGGGAACGGACCGCCTCCGGGGAGGCCCCGATCGACATCAACCGGATCGAGATGACCGACCGCCCAACCTTTACCCTGCTCCAGTCGGGCCAGACCCGTGGCGTCTTCCAGTTGGAATCGTCCGGGATGCGGGAGATCCTGAAAAAGCTGGCACCGGACACCTTCGAGGAGGTGATTGCCCTGGTGGCCCTCTACCGTCCGGGTCCATTAGGCTCTGGCATGGTGGACGATTTTATCAATCGCAAACACCGTCGGGTGGAGGTCAGCTATCCCCTGCCCATGCTGGAACCGATCCTGAAAGAGACCTTTGGGGTCATTCTCTACC
>CAIWLA010000289.1 GCA_903913345.1 uncultured Magnetococcales bacterium
CCGACGCTCGCCCCCAATGACCGGAGGGCCGGGTCGTCCGTGGAAATATAACAGTGGTCCACCACGCCGGAACAGACGGCGGCATTCATGGGATACCAGGCCAGGGGACGGCCCAATACCGGTGCGGTGTTCTTGCCGGGAAAACCGACGCTCCCTTTACGTCCCAGAATCAATGCGCAAATCATGGTCACTATCCTTGCCTGAAAGGTTCATTCCGAAAAATTCCGGTTTGTCATGAGGGGCGTTGTCCAGCCGGAGCAGGTGGCGTATCCCTGCCCGGCTCACCCGCCCGAAACAGGCCTCCCGCACCTGCCTGGCCCGTTCCTGCCTGGCTCCCGCATGGAGCAAGGGACGAAAAGCACCGAGGGCCTCGATGACCTCTCCGGCGTCAAAGCAGAGCCGCCACCCTGCCACAGGGATCGCTGCGGGGATGGGGTTGAAGGTCGGCCCCCCTCGGTTGCCGACGATGATCACCGCACAACCCTTGGCCATGGCCTCCAGACAACTGCCCGTGGCACTGGAAAAAACAATGTCGGTCTGTTCCGCAAGATCGTCAAACCCGCCCTCTGCCAGGATAAACGGCGGCCTGCCGCAGCGGGGAACGGCTCGGCGCAGAGACGCCACGCGATGGCTGGGATGGGGTTTGAACCACCAACGAATTGTCCTGTCCGGACAGCGGTCGGCAGACTCCCCGGCCAGGGCAACGACCTCTCGGCACGCGCCGATGTCGATGGGCAGGGGCAACAGCACGGTGAGGCAATCCGGATCCGGGTGATAACGCGCTGCCCGCCATACCCCGGCGTTGCGCAGCAGGGGTGCCGGCTCGACGGCGATGGACAGCGGTCCGAAACGTTCACGGCGTTGGTCCGTCCATATCGGACTGCCCACGGCCAAGCGCCAGGGCAATGTTCCGGCCTGCTCCTCGTGGCGGGCGGGATCCACACAAAAATAGCGATCCGAGGCCACATAACCCTGATATCCGATGACCTCCACATCGGGGTAGGCGCGCCGAAATCCCATCACCAGGGCGCGATCGATGACCTGGTTTTCCCACCAGTCGATGAGCAGTCGCACCGGGACACCCTGCTCCCGCAATCGATCGGGAAAACGGGCATACAGAATGGCGAAGGCCAGATCAACTCCGCCGATGCCGCCGCGCAATTCGGCCCGGACCAGGGGAGAGACATCCAGACCCTGCCAATCGGGTATGACACGGATACAGCGGTGCGTGTACAGACTCCCGATCACGGCCTGGAGATAATCCCCCCAACGGTAATAGTCCCAGGGCAAGAGAAAAGGTCCACGCCGCATGGCACGCATCATGCGGAAAAACTGCCAGGGAAATCGGGCACCCAACAGCGTCGGCACAAAGCGAATCGACGCCCGTTCCGGTGGGGAGAGACCATCCATCAGTCCCGGATAATGGCGGTCCAGGTGGTTTCCCTCCCGGTCGAAATATTGTGGGAAAACAAAGGTGTCAACCAAGGTCAGGGCCGTCAGGAAAGGGGGATGGGCCGAACGGGTCCACCAGGCCGAGATCCCGGCACAGGCCAAACGATAGATAACCGTCAACAGGGCCAGCAGATGCGACAGCCCATCGGGCAGAGGTCGGGACAATACGATCTCCACCCTGGGCGGGGGGGTGTGCAACTGGGCGAAAAGCCGCGCCAGCATGTCCGCCAGGGCGGGGGTATCCACCCGGATCACCCGCGTGGTCCGACCGGCCAGCCATCGCTGGCGCACATAGGCCAGTCGGCACAAATCGGCATACAAGCGACTGCGAAAGGTATTGCGGCAGGTCACGCCCAGCCACCATCCCGCATCGCCCAGGTCATTCTCATGGCATAATCGAGCCAGAAAGTCATGGTATTCCGGGATCACGTCATCGCACAACCGGTTGAATTCCCTGGCATCATCGGGGGAAAGCCGTCCGCCGTGCCCCAGATCCAGGAGGGTCTCGCCCCTCTTTTCCATCAGCGTTGGCCCGGAGGAAGCAGAACACGACTGCTCCAGCTTTGGGCCGTGCCCGCCCCCAGCAAGGCGGCATAGAGAACCGCCACCGCCGGAATCTGTACGCTGAAATCGACCAGGGCATGAATCCCCACTTGCAGGGAGGCGACCAGGGCCAGCAAGGGAAACACCTGACGACGTTCCCGCCGAAACAGGCCCACCGCATGGCGGAATACCAGCGCAATCATCAAAACAAGCAACATGCCCCCTCCGATCAGTCCCAGTTCCAGCCCGTTTTCCAGATAGGTATTATGCGCATCGAAATAGAAAACAGCCTCAGGCAATCGCAAATCCCGATACAGATCAAACACGACCGGGAAAGAACCATAGCCCGTTCCCAGCCAGGGAGAGGCGGAAAAGGCCTCCAACACCACGGAAAACAGGGCGGAACGATTGTCAAACTGTTCACTCACCAACCGGTGCCATAGGCCACCCCCGCTCAAAAAAATCACCGGCAAGAGGAGAACACCGCTCCCCAGCACCAGGGTAAACCCGGTCCTTTTGGGGAGCAGGCCCGCCAAGGCGACCAACAGCAAGGTGGCTGAAAAGGCCATGGCGGTGGCGGTCACCCCCATGCGGGAATGGGTCTGCAACAAAGCCGTTCCCATGATCATCATGTTAAAAATATAGAACAATCCCCGTTCCAGAATGGCCTGGAACAGATGACGGAGGGCGTTTTTCCTGTCATACCCCAGTTCCCAGAGCCGTTGGCGCAGGGCGTTCACCAGCAAAACCAGCGTCACCAGCAAGGACAATCCCAGATAGGTTGCGCAATGGTTGCGGTTGACAAAGGTTCCGGTCAGGTCGTCGTGATAGGCCCATTTGTCAAACCATAAAATGGTGCGAAAGAAACGGGATCCCATGGGACTGAAATAGACAAACAATCCATACAGGGCGTAAATCAGACCCGCCGTCATCTGCCAATGCAACAACCGCCAACCGTAGCGGGAACGGCGGCAAAACTGCAAGGACAACCAAAAGACGCCGCCATAGGTGAGAAGACGCATGATCGCCGTTACCGTGGCGAACGGGTACACCGAGATGGAACCCGCCAATGAGAGGTCCAGGGCAGCAGCGGCCTCACGCCACACGGGGTGGATCCATGCTTCGGGAACGCTGCTCCCCGTTTGCAGCCAGGCCCAACAAACCGTGGCCAAAAACAGGATGATTTCCCCCCTCAACAAGCGGGCTGGCACCGGCAGACCACCCAGGACCACGGATGGGCGTATGCAAGAGATCACCCACCCGATCAACAGGAGTGCCACCAGTACAGCCAACAGGCTCCACGACCAGGGCCGACTGCTCCCAAAAGGGAGGGGGGCCAGCACGATCACCACCAACAATCCATGAAAAACCAACCGATCGAGCAGCGAACCACCAGAAGGGCGGCGCGGCATGGTCGCTTCTTCCCCCTCATGGACATCAATAAGCATTGGCGTTGAATACCTTGAACACGGTCAAGAACAGAATTTTCAAGTCGAGGAACAGCGACCAGTGATCGATGTAATAAATGTCGTGCTCGACGCGACGGCGCATACCCATACCCGATGGTTCCGTCTGGCCCCGGTAGCCGTTAATCTGCGCCCAACCGGTGATGCCGGGCTTGATCTTGTGGCGTATGAGGTAGCTGTCGATTTCCCGGGCATATTGACAATCGTGCTGGATGGCATGGGGACGAGGACCAACCAGGGACATCTCCCCCTTGAGGACATTGAACAATTGCGGCAACTCATCCAGACTCAGGCGTCTGAGCCAATGTCCAACCCGGGTGACCCTGGCATCATGACGGGTGGCCTGGAGAAGATTCGGGGAGGAATCGGCAGGGGCATCGTACATGGTGCGAAATTTATATACAAAAAAGGATACACCGTTGAATCCACCCCGCTTTTGACGAAAAACGACCGGTCCGGGGGATTCAAAATGAATCACGACCGCAATCAGCAACATCAACGGAAAAATCGTCAGAATGCCCACCAAAAACAAAACAATATCTTCCAGGCGTTTGATCAATATCGCCCCGCCAGACATCGGTTTCTTGACCAGACTGAGCATGGACAGACCAGCGACATGGACCATGGACCGATTGGGACGGGTGTAGTAGGCCAATCCCGGAGCCAGATCAATATGGACGGGAAGATGGCGCAATTTGCCCAACCAATGTTCGATGGCCTCTTCGTCATCGTGGGAATGGGTGAGAAAAACCCGGTCGATCCCCTCCTGCTGGCAAAACGCCATGACCTGGTCGATTTCCCGGTAGATGGGGACGTTGGTTTGAAGGTCTGGACCTTGGCCATTGTCCTCCAGAAAAATGGCGACCAGACAGACGGATTTTTCACGCTCGGCATCAAAGACGGCGATCATCTTTTGCACCCGCTCCGGTGGACCGATAATAATGGCCCGTTGCCGCAACAAGGTGGAAGAGTGCAACCGCCAATAGATCAAATAGACCAACATCCGACCAACCCACAGGGCCACCAGACCGCCAAGGAACCACTCACCCACCCAGATGCGGGAATAGTGATCGGAAACCTTCCCCAAAAAGGCCAGATTGATGACCAGCGCAAAGGTCACTGTCCAGGAGATCAAAGCCCACTTCGCCTGGTTGAAAAAATGTCCCAGGGTGGAAAAGTGATACTGTTTCGAGAAGGCCTGCAACAGCACCATGAACAGGGAAACCAGCACCATGGACATGACATACCGGCCGTCCATCTCCATCTGCCCATTCCGGGAGAAGAATACCACCAAACCAGCCATCACAATGGCGAACAGATCACAGAAAACGGCAGACAGAATACTGGCATAGACCGTGATGATGGCGCGAATTCCACTATTATTGCTATTATCCATGACACTATCACAGCCATTCCATGCCG
>CAIWLA010000290.1 GCA_903913345.1 uncultured Magnetococcales bacterium
CCCCATGAATGAAAACAATTTTTTGCGATGTGTCATGTACGATGGCGTGGGTTCCAGGAGGGATTATGATCGGTGAACAACCGTATGGTGACCGGCGGTGCGAGGGCCAAACGGCGGAACCTCCCCCGTTGAGCCATTATGAAGAGCGTCAAAACAGGGTGTCCACTCCTCTGAAATCCCTCTCCCTGGACACCATTTTGACGGCCGGGGATCTCAAACGCCTCTTGAAAATTGTCACCTCTTCCGGATTGGACGGCCCTTTTTAAATAAAAATGGGGGCCGAAGCCCCCATCATCGGGATAAGCGATCCCTCTTTACCTCTCCGGAAAGAACATGTCCGTCAATTTTTTGCGGTTGTTTTTGATCAGGAGACTCTCTTGACTGGGCAGTAATCCTGGTGGCTCCTTGGGCTGAGAGGCTGCCTGCATGTGTTGCAGGGATTGTTGCAACTGATCCAGCATCTGTTGTTTTTGCGCCGGCGGGATCATGGCATTGCCGCGCACCTCCTGCATCCGTTGTTCAATCCACTGTTTGTGTTGGGCCTGCATTTGGGCATGTTGCTCCGCCGGGTTGGGGTTGACCGGTGGTCTGGCCGCTTCCTGAGGGGGGTTGGTCGCCTCCATGGAGCGATCCAGTTGTGCCACCATGGCCTGTTTTTGGGGCGGCGGAATGGTTGGATTGTCCATGACCTGCTGTTTTTGCTCCGTCAGCCAGGCCCGTTGTTGTTGGACCATTTGGGCCTGCTGCTCCTCCGGGGTGACGGTCTGTCCGGCGGGTTGGGAACGGTCCATTTGCGCCAGGATTTGCTGCTTTTGCGGCGGTGGCAGGTAGGGATCATTGGCTACCCGATCCCGCTGTGCGGTCCATTGGGCACGCGCGGTCTCCAGGGAGGAGCGGGACTGCTCCTGCCGTTGTGTCTGCCATCTTTTTTGCGCTTCGGCCCGGTTGGTCGCCATCTGTTCCCGCTGCTGATCCATCTGTGCCCGGAAATCCTCGTTTCGCGCCTCCGCACGACTGGTCAACAGGCCCATGTTGACATGGTCCAGGAGATAGAAAAAGCGGTCGGCATCCCAGCCTTTTTCCTTTAAATATTGGACAAAATCCCGATCATAACGCATCCCGGAGAGTGCCCAGGGGGAGTTGACGCCACCATAGCGTGCCCCCTTTTCGGTCAACCACTGGGTTGCGACCGGATAGTCTGCCATGAACCGGTTAAACTCTGCCTCATCAAACGGTTGCCGGGTTTGTACATTCCCGGCCCCTGCCGCCCCGGAAAAGGAGAGGAGCAGAACCAGCAAGGATCCAACGAACAGTCTGGTTTTCATCGTTCTATTTTCCTTGAGAGATGGAGTTGTTCCAATCCAGGTCGCACTGGCCGCCCGGTGACGAAAGAGGGACTTGCCAAGCGACCCGCTTGCGGCTAATCTTAGCCATCTTTCGAGCAGGATACAAGCCATCCCTTGCATCCCTGACGCGAATTGGCCACTCCCTGGGAGTCGAACCATGTCGTTGGACGATTTACGCACCATTCTGGTGGCCGTTGATTTTACACAGGATAGCCTGGAAGCGGTTCAGGAGGCGTTGGTGATTGGCAAACCCTGGGAGAGCCGCCTGCACCTCCTCCATGTGGTCCATGAACCGGTGGAGGGGGCCGGTGCCCATCAAAAGAAAAAAGAGTTGAAAAAGATGTGGCGTCCGGTGTTGGAGGTGGCGGCCGACACCATGAAAGCCTTTGTCAAGGAGCATGATCTGGCCAAGCAGGCCAAGCAGGCCAAGGTGGGTCTGGAGACCGTGGTCATTCCGGGGGTGCCCGCCAGCCAGATTGTCCATACCGCCAAAAAACTCAAGGCGGGCATGATCATTCTGGGTTACAGTGGCACCACCGGTATTGCCAACCTCCTGATGGGGGCCACCACCGAGAAGGTCTTGCAACTGTCCGATCTCCCCGTTCTGGTGGTGAAAAAGCGATGACTGATCCCTTTCTTCTGGAACAGATTCAAGAGAGTCTGGCCGTCAAACAACGTTTTCTGGACGATCCCCTGGCCATGGATACCCTGCAACGGGTGTGTGATCTGGCCGTGGCGGTCTATCGGTCGGGGGGCAAGCTGTTGATTGCCGGGAATGGCGGTTCGGCCGCCGATGCCCAGCACATTGCGGGGGAGTTGGTCAGTCGCTTTTTCTTTGACCGACCCGCCCTGCCCGCGTTGGCCTTGACCACCGATACCTCCATCCTGACGGCCATTGGCAACGATTATGGCTATGAAAGGCTCTTTTCCCGGCAGTTGGAGGGCAACGGCAAGGCGGGCGATCTCTTTTTGGCCATCAGCACCTCCGGAAATTCCCCCAGTATTCTCGAAGCCATGATCACGGCGCGGCGGATGGGTCTCCATGTGGTTGCCCTGACCGGTGGCTCTGGTGGCCAAATGGTCCCCCTCTGCGACCTCTGCCTCATCCTCCCCTCCACGGTGACACCCCGCATTCAGGAGGGTCATATTCTCGTGGGACACCTGTTGTGTGCCTTCATTGAACGGAGCCTGTTTGGTCAAACGGCCTGAGCCATCTGCCCCTGGGTGGCCGCCATCCGGGGGAAGAGGTGCGGACCCCCTCACGGTTTTGCCCATCGCCTATTTACCCACTTGAAATACAACGAAAAAGGCTGAATTTTTGCCGGCAGGTGCGTCGGTATTTATTATAAATATAATTTCAACAGGCCATTTGTAAAATAATTATGTCTATCCAATGGGAGTCAATCGGAGACCCCGAATCAATATCAGAAAGTACTATATAAGAGACTTTCAACACGGTATATGCCATATAATGACCACTTGCATATGAATCGATCAAAAATCTCCTTGATTTTTTCTTTTCACGATGGATAATGGATCAACTGCAAGACTCGATGAGTCTCTTTGCTGAACGGCTTGACCATTGAACAGAATAACTTGGATATTTAACATTCGATCATTGTTTTATTATGGAATGTTAAATGTTTGAATACAATCGAACAACGTCCATTCGTTCATGGTGTGTGGATGATCCGGTGGGGAGA
>CAIWLA010000291.1 GCA_903913345.1 uncultured Magnetococcales bacterium
AGCCCCGCGAAGCACACCATATCAACCCCTTGGTTGCTCTCGCCCCCAAACCCCCACCGGGGACCGTGACGGTCCCCGGACCCCTGCAATTATTTTTATACCAAAAAACCTGCACCTGTAAGGGGGATGATCCCCCCGGACCCCCGCAATCATTTTACAAATCACGCATCCTGCATGGCGGTCAGTTCGGCGTTGGTGTAACGCAGACGGGCGGAAAGCACCTTGGCCAAACGGAGAAAAATTTTCTGTCCCAGTTGCGGATGACTCATGATCAGTGTGTCAAAGCGTTTGCGTGAGAGGATAAAAATTTCCGTTGTCTGATCGGCCACGGCATCCGTTGAACGGACATCCCGGTCCAGGAATGCCATGTCACCGATAAAATGGCCCCGCCCACAGATGGCCAACACCCGGTTTTTCCCACCCGCCAATGGCAGCAGGACGCGCACGGCCCCCCGGCGGATGATAAAGAGTTCATCCCCTTCATCCCCCTTGCGGAAGATGAAATCTCCCGGTCGGCACGACCGTTCCTCCACAACCGTTTTTAACAACTCGAACGATGGATCACTTTCAAAGCCGCGCAACAGGGGAACCTCATGGAGTGCCAACGCCTGTTCATCGTTGGCCTGCAGCATGCTGTGTTCTTTCAGAATGCTGTCCTCGACCCATTCCAATGCATCGTCCAGGGTGGCGAACAGATGCAGATCATCCGGGCGCACCAGCCCCAGTTGGGCAAAGTAGGTGCGCAAATCCTGACCGGAGGCGAGATTGGCTGGCAAATCGCAGAAGATCAAGTGTGCCTTGCGATCTTTAAGCATGGCCTCAATCTGTTCCAACAGGTGAACGGCGGTAAAATCGACCGATTGCACCCGACGCATATCCAGGATCAGATGATGGCAGGAACGGATGGCGGGTTCCAGTTGGGTGAACAGTTGATCGGTCGTGCCGAAGAAGAGATTGCCCTGTATTTCGCAGACGGTGGTATGGACACCTTGGGTGGCGAGCAGCTCCTTTTCTTCGTGCAGGCGGTTGCGTTTGGAGGCTAGGTGATTCCCCTGCACCATGCGGCGGACCACCGAGCTGCGTACCTGTTCCCGCAGGAAGAGCAGCATGGCGAGGGCGATACCGGTGCCGGAGGCGGCGATCAGGTTGAAACGCAACGCCACCCCGATGACAGCGGCGATCACAGCAAAATCCAGGATGGTGGATTTCTGGCGCAACAGTTGGAAGCTGTGCCAATCAAACATTTTGAAGGCCACGACGATGAGAATGCCAGCCAGCGCGGCGATGGGCACCCAACTGATCAGGATGGAGAGAAACAGCAGGACCGCCAGGGAGAAGACCCCTTCAAAGACGCCGGAAAAACGGGTGCGGGCACCGCTGTTGATGTTGACCAGCGAGGCCCCCATGGTTCCTGCGCCCGGCATTCCGCCCACCAGGGCCGCCGCCAGATTGCCCACCCCTTGGGCGATCAATTCCCGATTGGAGTTGTGACGCGAACGGGTCAAGGCATCCAGCACCACACAGGTCTTGAGGGTATCAATGGAAAGCAGGACGGAGAGGGTGATGGCCGGCACCAGCAACAGGCCCAGGTCGGCAAAGTGGATCTGGCCGATGGCGGTCCAGCGGCTGCCCATACTGCTGGTCAAGCTCTGCATGTCGAGATGGATGGGACCGATCACCAAGGCATTGCCCGCCAGTTGGTAGAGTTCCGGTTTGGTGATGCCGATGCCAAAATAGACCGCCATGCCTGCCAGCAGGCCGATGATGGGGGCTGGCAATTTTTTGGTGAGGCGGGGGGCCAGGACCATACCGGCGATGGTGGTAAGACCCACGGCAACGCCCGTCCACTGCCACAAACTGGGATCCATCACGCCGTGCCAGGGGTTGGTTCCCTTGGGAAAACCCAGCAACTTGGGCACCTGACTGACAAAGATGATGACACCAACGCCGCTCAGATAACCGGAGACCACGGGGAACGGAATATATTTGATCAACTTGCCTCCACCCAGGGTGCCGTAGAGCACCTGCAGGGTTCCCGACAGCAGGGCCACCAGGGTCAGCAACAGCAGGATGCGTTCCGGGGTAAGCGGTTCGGCCCCCCCGCGCCCGGAGAGCATATCGGCAATGAGAGCCGCCAGCACCGCCGCTGCCGGGGCGCACGGTGCGGTAATCAAACGCGGTGCCCCACCCAGAGCCGGAGAGACCAACCCCAGGGCAACGGTGCCAATGACCCCCGTCATGGCGGCGAAGCCGACATACTCCTGGCCCAGTGCCACATAAGCGGCCAGGCCGTAGGCGATGGCCGACGGCAAGGCCACCAACATGGAGGTCAAACCGCCCCACATGTCGCCGATCAGATCCTCTTTACTGATAGTGCTCATAGTCAAACCCCCCTGCACACACCCATTAAAAATAAAAAATCTCCCCAGGCAAAACAGCCCAACGGCGGTGACTGGCTTTGATTCAGACAATACCACCCACCATAACCTCTCCAATCCAGGGTGGAAAGTCAAGAATATTTATGCCAGAATGGAAAAATCCGGTTTAATGGATGTGTGGTCAGTTGCGTTCGTCAATCATATGACACTTTACGGATAATGCCATGAGCGTTCGGAAAACAGCCGCCATTCTGGCCCATCTGGACCAACATCACATCTCCCGATTGCTGGCCTTTGTGGATGAAAAAGATGAAAAACTGGCCCGGCAACTGCGTGACGAGATGTTGCTTTTCAGCGATCTTTTGTTGGTGGATGACCGGGGACTGCAAAATTTATTGCGGGAAGTCGATCAGGAGGTGCTCGTTACCGCTCTGAAAGGGGCCGAATGGCGATTGGTGGAAAAAATATTGGACAATCTCTCCCCCCGTGCCGCAGAGGGGCTGCGCGAAGATCTGGCCTCCATTGGCCCCGTGCTGGCAAAAAGGGTGCATGCGGCTCGACAGACCATTCTGCAAACGGCACAACAGCAACAATCCAGAGGACTGCTGTGGTTTGTCGGGAAGGGCCATGACAAGGATTTCATTTATTGAAGGGGAAACAGGGGGGGCTTTTCCCTTACTTCACTACCGGACACTTTTTTCTGGTGTGACCAGAAAGTGCCAGAAAGGGTTTATTTTTTGTAAAATTTAACGAAACTCATGACCGAAATCAACCCTACCAAGGAGATCCAGTCATAAGCGACAACGCAAAGAGGTAGCGCACCATCAAGGACAAGCTTACCAAACTTTATCCCAGTCCA
>CAIWLA010000292.1 GCA_903913345.1 uncultured Magnetococcales bacterium
ACTATCCCGTCGAATTCATGGCCGCCACCCTGACCTGCGACATGTTGAACAGCGACAAGGTGGCCCTCTTTGTCCACGAATGTCGGGAACTCGGTATTGTCGTCCTGCCGCCCGATGTGAATGTTTCAGGGGGAGGCTTCACAACGGAGAAGGGGGCCGATGGTCAGACCCTGGCCATTCGGTATGGATTGGCCGCCATCAAGAATGTCGGCGAGGCGGCGGTGGAGGCCCTGTTGAAGGTCAGACGCTCTGGCCGGTTTGTCAGCCTGTTTGATCTCTGTCGGCGCATCCAGGGGTTGAACCGACGGATGATGGAGCAGTTGATCAAGTCCGGTGGGTGTGACGGGTTTGGGCAAAACCGGGCCAGTCTGTTGCACCAACTGCCCATCGCCATGAGCCGGGGGAGCAAAAAACAGGAGTCCCAGGCGTTGGGATTCCGGGATCTCTTTGCCGACACCGAGGAGGAGGAGACGCCTGCCCTGCCGGAATTCGCTGAACCGCTCAAGTTGTTATACGAAAAGGAGGCACTGGGCTTTTATGTCACGGGCCACCCCATGGACCAATACCGGGAGGAGTTGCAGGGGTATGGTTTGAAAACCATTGCCGAAGTCAAACTTTTCGGTTCATATAGCCAGGCGGTGGAGGAACCTGTCCCTTTCTTTGGTGGCGAGGGTCGGGGAGGCGATGAGACCCACGTCCGCATTGCGGGCATGGTGGCTGCACGCAAGCTGCACCGGACCAAAAAAGGGGATCGCATGGCGTTTGTGACCCTGGAAGATGCCGACGCCCAAATGGAAGTGACGCTCTTTTCGGAGGTCTATTTGGCCAGCATGGCACTGCTGGAGGATCCGCCGGCGGTGGAGGGTGCTCCGGCGGTGGGGGGGCGGGTCTTGATCATCTCTGGCAAGGTGGATCGGGGCGAGGAGGATACCAAGCTGCTGGCCGAAGAGATTGTGGATCTGGACATGTGGCGTCAAAGGCAGTGTCGCGCCCTGCATGTCACCAGCGACCTGCTGTTTTTGACCGAGGGGGTTCTGGAGCAGTGGTTCCAGTTGCTGTCGAGTCATTCGGGGGGGAGCTGTTGGGTGATCATGGCGTTGGTGGGGGACGAAGCCGTGGCCACACTGCGGTTGGGCCAGGCCTTTCAGGTGGTGCCCTGTCAAACCCTTCTGGAGGGGGCCAGGCGTCTGTTTGGTTCGAAAGCAGTCTGTTTTAACAGTGTGTTGACCTGATGGCCTCCTGGAGAGGCATGGCAAAGGAGATCGGATAGCGACATGGATAATCATATTTCGCGCACTTTTTTGGATTTTGAGCGGCCCATTGGCGAGTTGATGGCCAAGATTGATGATTTGCGCCTGCTTTCCAACCGGTCGGACATCAATATTACCCATGAAATAAACCGCATGGAAGATGAATCGCGCCATTTGACTTCCCGCATTTTTGCCAAGCTGACCGCCTGGCAAAAGACCTTGTTGTCCCGACATCCCGACCGACCGTACTCGACGGATTATCTCCGCACGGTCTTTACCGGGTTTCGCGAGTTGCACGGGGATCGGCGTTTTGGTGATGACAGGGCCATTCTGGGCGGGTTGGCGGCGATTGACGGCATCAACGTCATGGTCATTTGCCAGGAGAAGGGGCGGGGCACCAAAGAGCGGGTGTTGTACAATTTCGGGATGCCGCGACCGGAGGGGTATCGCAAGGCCTTGCGCCTGATGAAACTGGCCGAAAAGTTTCAATTGCCGATTGTCACCTTGATCGACACGCCGGGGGCCTATCCGGGCAAGGAGGCGGAGGAGCGGGGCCAATCGGAGGCCATTGCCCGCAATCTCAAGGAGATGATTGCGTTGCGCACGCCGGTGGTTTGTGTGGTGATCGGGGAGGGGGGGTCTGGCGGCGCGTTGGCTTTGGGGGTGGGCAATCGGGTCTTGATGATGCAGTATGCCATCTATTCGGTCATCTCGCCGGAAGGGTGTGCCTCCATCCTTTGGAAAGACGCCGCCAAGGCGGAACTGGCGGCGGAGGCCTTGAAGATCACGGCGGAAGAGATCATGGAACTGGGCCTGATCGATGGCATTATTCCCGAACCGATTGGGGGTGCCCATCGCCATTTCGAGGAGGCCGCCGAGACCATGAAGATTCATCTGGCGCGCCATCTGCGGGAGTTGTCCAGCAAAACGCCGGAACAACTGGCGGAGGAACGGTTCAAAAAATTTATGGGAATGGGGGTGGTGCTGGAGGGGGAGCGGATGGGGGCTTGAATGGGGCAAACGGTTTTCCCGTTGGGTCAGGACCGTCTGCCGCGTCTTCTGGCCTGGGCGATGGCTTGTCCACGCGGGGAATGCGCCCCTGGTGCCGTTATTTTGGCCTATGCCCCACCTTCTGATAGCTCAACCGAATGTACCGGGTCCGAATCGTGTCGATGTCTACGATCCGGCTGGGCAATCCCAGCAGTTTCAACACTTCGCGCAACCGCCGGGATGACATATCCAGGTATACTGCTGCCTCGTCTTGAGTC
>CAIWLA010000293.1 GCA_903913345.1 uncultured Magnetococcales bacterium
CAATCTCTCCTTCCGACTGCCCAGGGGCGGCATTCTGGGGGTCATTGGCGGCAACGGCGCGGGCAAGAGCACCCTGTTGCGGCTGATGATCGGGACCGAACAGCCGGACGGGGGAAAGCTGCGCCTGGGAGAGACAGTCAAACTGGCCCATATCGATCAGAGTCGGGCCGGTCTGGATCCGGAAAAAAATGTCTGGGATGTCATCTCGGACGGACAGGAGATGCTGGATCTGGGGGGACGCGAGGTCAGTTCCCGTTCCTATGTCTCCTGGTTCAATTTCAAGGGGGCGGATCAGCAAAAAAAGGTGAAATTTTTGTCCGGCGGCGAACGCAACCGGGTCCATTTGGCGCGGGTGGTCAAGAGTGGCGGCAATGTTCTGCTGCTGGACGAGCCCACCAATGATCTGGATGTGGAGACCTTGCGCGCCCTGGAGGAGGCCATCGCCGGCTTTGCGGGCAGCGCGGTGGTGGTTTCTCATGATCGCTGGTTTCTGGACCGGATCGTCACGCATATCCTGGCCTTTGAAGATGAGGCGCAAGTGACCTTTTTTGAAGGCAATTATCAGGAATATGCGGCGGATCGCAAGTTGCGCCTGGGCACGGAGGCCGATCAACCGCATCGGGTGCGCTTTAAAAAATTGACCCGCTGAGTCACCGCTTGTGGCGCAAATGGAGAAAAAATGGCAAAAGAGTGTATCGGTGGCGGATGGCTCCCGCACAACAGGGTGCGGGGTGCGGTTCCGGTCGACATCCGGGAGAGCGGTTTCAGTGGCTAGAACGTTGTATCAAGCAGGAAATGTGTGGCCGGATCGTCCCGACTGGTTGCCCGGTGCGCGGTTGAATTTTCCGTTGGCGCGTTTGCGGGAGATCGGCTCTGTCGTGGAAAGCTCCCGTTATCTGGCGCGGCAGATGGCCCAGGAGGTGGATTTCAAGCAGCCGGGTCTGATCGTGGAACTGGGGCCGGGGCAGGGGGCCATCACCCATGAGTTGTTCAAACAGGTCTCCAACCGCAAGCAACTGCTGTTGATCGAGGTCGGGGGCGAATTGATTGCAGAATTGAAACGGCAATTTCGTGGGGTCAGTGTGGTGCATGATTCGGCGGAATGGTTGGTCAAACATATCCGGGGGCGGCGGGTGGCGGCGGTGGTCTCCTCGTTGCCCTTGCGCTCCCTGCCGGACAAGGTGGTGCATCGGATCGGCGTCGCCTTGCGGCAGGTGATGGACCCGCAGACCCAGTATATCCAGTTCACCTACGACCTGCGTCCGGCCAAGACGGCCTATTTTTCCGGTGTCTCCATGGAAAAACAGCACAGCAAGATTGTCTGGCGCAACATTCCGCCCGCCCGCGTCGATACCTTTCGTCTGGCGGAAGAGTAGGGAGTCCATGGGGCGGCCTGGACCGGTCAAATGGGGCGGGGTCCAGGAGGCGGGCGGCGTCAGGCCCGCAATGTCTGCTGTTCCGGGTCAAAGCCGCTCAACCGTACCGTGACCAACCGCCCCGGTTGCATCCCGTCCGTGGCCGGCAGGCAGACGGGCAAAAATCCGGCCGTTTTGCCCCTGGCCATCCCCGCCTCCAGGGATTCCACCAGTACCGCCTCCTCGCGCCCGATCCACCGTTGCGCAGTCCTGGCCAGCAGGGCCTGGCCCTGGTGCCGCAATAATTCCGAACGTCGCTGGGCCTCCTGGGCAGCCACCCGGAAACGACCGGGTATGGCCGCCGCCGGGGTGCCCGGACGGTCGGAATAACGGAAGACGTGCAAAAAGGTGATCTCCGCCTCCTCCACCAGTGCCATGGTCTGCTGGAAGGCCGCGACTGTCTCGGTCGGGAAACCGACGATCAGATCGGCTCCGAACACCATCTCCGGGCGCACGGCACGCAGTTGCCGAATCCGCTCCAGCACCCATTGCCGGTCATAATCCCGTCCCATCCGCTTGAGAATGAGATCGTCGCCCGCCTGAATGGAAAGATGCAGATAGGGGCACAGGGTGGCCGGATGGGCAAACTGCCGGATCAAATCGTCGTGCAGATCCACAGGGTCCAGCGAGGAGAGCCGCAACCGGCTGCCCGCCATGTCCG
>CAIWLA010000294.1 GCA_903913345.1 uncultured Magnetococcales bacterium
GATCGGCACTGTAGACACCATCCACCTTGGTGCCTTTGATCAAGGTATCGGCCTGGATTTCCGCTGCTCTCAGGCTGGCGGCGGTATCGGTCGTGAAAAAGGGATTGCCCGTCCCCGCCGCAAAAATGACCACCCGCCCCTTTTCCAAATGGCGCACCGCCCGGCGATGGATGAATGGTTCGGCCACCTGCGGCATGGTGATGGCCGATTGCACCCGTACCGTCAAACCAATCTTTTCCAAGGCGTTTTGCAACGCCAGGGCGTTGATCACCGTGGCCAACATGCCCATGTGATCCGCACTGGAACGCTCCATACCCAGGGCACTACTGCCCATACCCCGGAAAATATTGCCACCCCCCACAACCAACGCCAGCTGTACGCCCTGATCGTGGACCTCCCGCAATTCAACCGCCAATCGTTCGAGAAACCGGGGGTCGATGGCGACCCCCTCGCCCATCAAGGCCTCTCCCGAAATTTTGAGCAAAACCCGCCGAACCGGTGGTTCCATCATGGCCATTTTCGCTCCAAAAAGGTTTTCTACCCAATCGCTTTTGCCACTTCGGCAGCAAAATCCTCCTCTTTTTTTTGGATCCCTTCCCCCAACACATAGCGGACAAAAGCGGTGACCTCAATGGTGGTGCCCAACTCTTTGGCCTTGGCCGCCACCACCCCCCCCACCTTTTGGTCTGGATCCATGACGAAGGGCTGCTCCAACAGGCAACTCTCCCCATAAAACTTGTCCAGCCGTCCGAGCACCATTTTGTCAATAATGCTCTCCGGTTTGCCGGAGCTTCTGGCCTGCTCGGCCAGAATGTTGCGTTCCCGCTCCAGGGCCTCGGCGGGCACCTCCGTCCGGTTCAACCAGGGCGGCGCGGAGGCCGCAACGTGCATGGCCAATTTTTTGCCCAAATCGGCCAGGGCTGCTTGATCCTGGGAGGGGGAGGTCAACCCCACCAGCACCCCGATTTTGCCTTCCATATGGATATAGGCCACCACCGCCCCCTGGGTGACGCTCAAACGAGCCAGACGACGCAGGTTCATGTTTTCGCCAATGGTGGCAATCTTATGGGTCAACTCTTCCGCCACCGAACGTTCCGTTCCAGGATAGCTCAGGGTTTTCAGTTGTTCCACGTCCGTCACATCCGCCTGCAGCCCCAACCGGGCGGAGGTCTCGGCAAACGCGACAAAATGTTCATTCTTGGAGGTAAAATCGGTTTCGGTATTCACCTCCAGGAGCAGGCCACGTGAGCCATCCACCACGGCCACCACCTTGCCATCGGCGGCCACCCGCCCCGCCTTTTTGGAGGCCGAAGAGAGACCCTTCTTGCGCAACCAATCCACCGCCGCTTCCGTGTTGCCCTCGGTCTCTTCCAGTGCCTTCTTGCAATCCATCATGCCAGCCCCCGTCTGCTCCCGGAGGTCTTTGACCATTTTTGCACTAATCGCCATCGTCTTTATATCCCTAGCTGTTCGATTCGCACCCGACCCGAAGGTCGGGCGACACAACCCCTGCCCACACAATCCATCTGTTTTGATGGGCCAACCTGACCAAACGCCTCTTCAAGGCGGATGATCAATCGCTTTCGATGACCATCTCCTCGCTGTCACTCTCCATCGGGATCCCTTCCGGCATCTCCGGTTTTTGTCCCGCGTTGGCATCGGTCCGGGTCATCGATTTACCTTCCAGGATGGCATCCCCCATCTTGTTCAAAAACAGCTTCAAGGAGCGAATGGCATCATCGTTGCCGGGGACCACCCAATCGATTGGATCGGGATCACAATTGGAGTCCACCAGGGCCACCACCGGGATACCCAGTTTGTTGGCCTCTTTGACGGCCAGGGATTCCCGGTTGGTATCCACCACCACGATGACATCCGGCAGACGGGTCATGTTTTTGATCCCACCCAACGAACGTTCCATCTTTTCCCGTTCCCGCTCCAACTTTTGCACCTCTTTTTTGGTCCTTGTCTCAAAGATGCCGTTGGTCTTCATCTTTTCAATATCTTTCAGACGGCGAATCGAACCCTGGATGGTTTTCCAGTTGGTCAGCGTACCACCCAGCCAGCGGTGGCTGACATAGAACTGCCCCGTGCGTCTGGCCTCCTCCTCAACCATTTCAACCACCTGCCGTTTGGTTCCGACAAAGAGAACCACACCGTGATTGCCTGCCCGTCCCCGAAGGAAGCTGTACGCATCGCGCAACATGACAACGGTCTTTTGCAGATTGAGAATATGGGTGCCATTGCGGGCTGTAAAGATGAACCGCCCCATTTTGGGGTTCCAACGTTTGGTCTGGTGTCCGAAGTGAAAGCCCGCGTCCAGCAACTCGCGGATGGAAAACTTGGCCATTGCTACTCCTGTTTTTTTGGTTGTTCATCCGCTGCGGTTGTTTGTTATGCGACCCACAAACTCCTTTCGGAGGCACCGGGACCGCCAACCATTCAGCGTGAAAGATGGAAAATAAAGGCAACCGGCCAATGTTAATCGGTCAGCCGCCCATTTGCAAGCATCCCTCGGAGCACATGCATAATAATCCGGGATGGGAAACCGCTCACGGACCCGCATGATAACTCATTTTTCCATGAAACACACGGAATTCCCTCTCCTTGGCATGACAGCAAAAAAAAAACGCGTACAGCCCATCACAGTGGCTTGCAAAACACAAGCAACGGTTATAGACTCCGCCCGGTTGTTGCGTCCTGTTCGTCTAGTGGCCC
>CAIWLA010000295.1 GCA_903913345.1 uncultured Magnetococcales bacterium
ACTTATTGTGGTGGCTTTGCCCCCACACCCCCACTGGGGGAGATCATCTCCCCCAGACCCCCGCGATCATGTCTCTGGCACTTCGCCGCACCCTCCTCCCCTCACCACCCCAACGCCACCTGGATGGTCTGCAACCGGCCTGAGCGATGGACCTCCAGAAAGGCCTGCACCACCTGTGAATCAAATTGCCGTCCGGCCTGTTTTTCAATCTCGGCCAGGGCGGCCTCGATAGGCCAGGGCTTTTTGTATGGACGTTCGACGGCCAGGGCGTCGAAGACATCGGCCACCGAGACGATACGGGCGGGCAAAGGAATCGCTTCTCCTTTCAGACCGGAGGGATAGCCGCTGCCATCCCATTTTTCGTGATGACACAATGCAATCTGACGAGCCAGTTCAAATCCGGGGGCATCCCCCAGAATGCGGGCACCCATCGCGCAATGGGTGCTGATGATGGCAAACTCCTCCCCGGTCAACCGCCCCGGTTTTTGCAAAATGGCATCGGGAATGCTGATCTTGCCCAAATCGTGCAATATGCTGGCCTCGGCAATGGTCTCGCACTCTTCGGTCGGCAGACCCAGGGTTTCGGCGATGGCCCGTGTATAATGGGCGATGCGCTGAATATGGTTGCCGGTCTCCTGATCCTTGTATTCGGAGGCCACCGCCAGCATATCCATGGCATGACGACGGGCCGCCGCCAGCATATCCCTGGACTCCTCGATCGACTTTAAATCCCGATAGGATTTCAAGGCCGTGCGCACGGTGGTGTAGAGCTTCCAGGCGGTCAATTCCGTCTTTTCTTTGTAATCGTCGATATCATACTGATCGATGACCGTCCTTTCCGGGGCCGATCCCGGCTGTCCGGTGCGAATGATCAGCCGGATGCTCCCATCGCGCAACACCGTGCGAATATGTTCCACCAACTGCAAACCGGCATCCGGGGTCTCCATTACCACATCGATCAGGGCGGCGGCGAACCCCTCTCCCTCGGCCAGAACCTGCCGTGCCTGGGCGGCGGATGCGGCCTGGACAATCTCCAGCGACCGGCCATCAAAATGAAAATCGGAGAGGGAAATCCGGGTCAGGGCCAAAATATCCGGGTCGTCATCCACCACCAGTACGCGCCAGGGGTTGACCGCACCCACCGCCGCCTGGGTCGATTTGCCCCCGCTACGAATAATTTTCTTGGTCATCTTCCTCCCCTGACACGGGTATTTCCATCAAAAAAGAGGTCATCTGGTCTGGAATACTGGAGCAGACAATTTTGCCCAGCAACTGGTTGCGGACAATATTGTAACAGATATACATGCCCAGACCCGACCCTCCACGACCCTTGGCTGTGGTAAAAAAGGGTTCAAAGATATGGCTCAACACCCTTGAAGACATCCCCTTTCCGTTGTCCATATACCATATCACCAATAAATTGTCATGTTTTGTTTCATGTTGCACATTAATATTGATGATTCCCCCCCGCTGCCCCTCCTCAAAACCATGCCGAAAACTGTTCATCAACAGGTTGGTCATGACCTGTCCCAGGGCACCGGGTTGACCCTTGACGATGATATGGTCCGGGCAATCGATCACAATCTCCACGGCTGACCGCTTGAACAGATGTTGCAAGGTGGTGATGACATCCAGCAGCAGTTCATGGACATTGAAGCGGCGGGGCTGTTCGGAGGTCTGATCCACGGAGGTGCGCTTGAAACGGGTCACCAGATCGGCGACATTGCGTAAATTGTTGAGGCACAGAGAGGACATGTCCCGGATCTTGGCAAAGACCTCATCCAGTCGATCCCCATCCACTTCATCGGCGGCGAGCAAGGTTTCCAGACGATTGAGATAGTCCGGCAGGGCCGAGATGGAACCCACGCCAATGCCGATGGGGGTGTTTATTTCGTGGGCAAAACCCGCCACCAGGCGTCCCAGGAGTGCCACCTTTTCACTCTGTATCAGCTCATCGCGGGTACGCTCCAACTGTTTGAGCGACTGCTGAAAGTCGGCATTGGAGCGGGTCAGCGACCGGGTGCGCTCCTCGACCTGTTGCTCCAGGGTGCGGTTGGCCTGTTGCAATGACTCTTTCATCCGTTGCAAATGGCTGGCCAACACCCCGATTTCGTCCTGTCCGCTCAGGGAAATGTCCCGGTCATACTCCCCGTGGGCGATGGCGCGGGTCTGCTGCGTCAACTGGCGAATGGGCTTGAGAATGTTGTTATGAAAGATGACGGATAAAAAGCTGCCGGTCATGCCCAGGACCAGGACAATCCCCGCCACAAAGAGGATGGCCAAATCCCGACTGGCCTCGTCATACCGCATACGCTCTGTCTCGCGCCTCTCCTGCACGGCGGTGCGCAGGGCGGTAATCTCCCCGGACATCTCTCTCCAGAGGGTATAGAGAACCTGTATGCTGTTTTGCATGGCGAGGGTGAGAGAGGCGAGTTCCTGGAATTTTTCCCGATAATCGATCAAGCGGCGCGCCATCTCCTCCCGGTTGGGATCGGCTGAGGCGGTCACTTCGACCAATAATGCATTGACCTTCTGGCCCAGGGCGATGGCATATCCCTCTTCCATGCGCAGCATGAAATCTTTTTCGGCCCGACGAATGTTCAACAATTGCAGACCCCATACCGGGTGCCGTTCCAGCAAGGACTCCACGCGATGGATGGTCCCGCGCATCTGCCTGTATATCCCCTGCTCATGGGTCACCCCATAACGCGCCATCTGCTGGAACAGATAGGAAATCCGTGCGATATATTTTTTAAAATTTTCTTGCAGGGCAGTGGTCGTCGGCAGCAGGGAATCTCCCTCCATATGCACCAACTGGTCGAATTCGCGCTCTATTTCTGGCAGTTTTGTCTCCACCACAGCCCGATTGGCCTCCTGGTGGTGCAGGACATATTGATAGACGTGCCCGTTCAGTTCTTGCAGTTGGGCCATCATGTTCCATGCCTCGACACTCTGTTGGTCCACAGCCCGCCAGCGGTCCACCTCCTGTCGGTTCAGCCAAAAGAGCCAACCCACCGCGACCACAATGATCAGCAGCTTGACAAACAGCATGAAAATCAAATAATACAGCTTTTTGCTGAAGGGGATGTTTTTGAGTTGATTCAGGATAAAGGTCACGTTTCATCCTTCCTTGCGGCACCCAGGTGCCCCTTCTGTTGGTGGCCTTGACCTTTACGGCTCCCTTTTGGCGTCTCGGCATTGCGCACTGGCAAACCGGAGAAAGGCCTCCACTGCCTTGGAACGGAATTTTTGTTTGGGATAGACAAAATTCAACTGCCGTATCATGCGCAACCCCTGGATGCGGCGGACGACCAGCGTTTGCAAACGGATCTCCTTGCGCAAGGCGATGCTGGAGACGATGCCAAAACCGACATGACTTTCCACCGCCACCTTGACCGCCTCGGTGGAACCCAACTCCAGGACCATATTCAACCGCTCATAGGGAAAGCCGGTGTGACTCAACAGCCCTTCCACCACCGCACGGGTGCCCGATCCCTCCTCGCGGGAGATGAAGGGGAGGGTGAGCAACGACTCCAGGGGAATCTCCACCCACTCGGCCAGAGGCGAGTGGGGAGCCAGGATGACCACCAGTTCATCCTCCATGCAGGGCGCGACCACCAGATTGCTGTTGCTGACCGGTCCTTCCACCATGCCCAGATCGATCGTGGCATCCTCCAGCTTGCGCACCACCGTACTGGTATTGTGTACGGTCATGCGTACCTTGACATCGGGAAACTGTTCATGGTAGCCACTCAGGATGGTCGGCAAAAAATATTCCCCAATGGTGGTGGAGGCCCCCAGTTTGACGAGACCAGAGGTGACGCCGGTCATTTCATGGACGCTCTTTTCCGTCTCGTGATACAGCTCCAGGATCCGCTCCGCGTAGTCAAAAACCGCCAGACCCACCTCCGTCAGAGAAATGCGGTTGTGATGGCGGTCAAACAATCGGGTGTCGAAATGATCCTCCAGTTGCCGTATCTGGAAGGTGATCGCTGGCTGGGTCAGATTCAACTCCTCTGCAGCCCGCGTAAAGGATAAATATTTGGCGACGGCATGAAAAACGCGCAAACGGGTATCGGAAAAACTCATCGCTATTGCCTTTGGTGAATGATGCGGGAACGACGGCGATGCTGAAACCGTCTCGCCTTGCCGGGTAATCCATTTCTTTGTTATACTAGGAAAAAATTTGATACATGTACACGGAAAAATTTATCGCTCCTCAAAAAAATTTATTCATTTATTGTGGAACCGGCCATTTTTTTCATAAGATATTGTTATAGAACAGACAATGAAACCGATCGTTCGCGAACAGGGGGCGTTGACCGCCCATTATGCCCGCTACCGTGCCCAGTTGTGTCAGGCCGATGGTCTGCTGGATGAGCGGTTGCGGGGGGGACGGATGGAGAGGGTTTCCTTTGCGGCCCTGAGTCGATCCTATGATCTCCTGCTTCTGGATGCGTTTGGGGTATTGAACCGGGGCCGGGAGGCCATTGCGGGGGCGGGGGCGGCCGTGGAGCGACTCAACCGGGCGGGACGCCCCTGGGTGGTCCTCTCCAACAATGGTTCCCAATCGCCCGAACGGCTGACCAGACAGTTGCACGACCTGGGATTGGCCGTTCGCCCGTCAGAGGTGCTCACCTCTGGACTGACCGTTCGACCGTTTATTGCCCACTCACCGTGGCACGATCTGCCCTATTATCTGATCGGGACGGACGACTCGGCGGCGGCCTATGCCCCGGAACCGGGGCGTCTGTGTGTCAACCATCGGGCGGGAGAGGGATGGCGGGCAGCCCGTTACATTTTGTTGTGCAGCAATCGCGACTATTACGGCAGCCTCGCCCAGCAGCGGGTGGAGGGTTTGCTGGAGGCGCAACGGTTGCCGGTGATCGTGGTCAATCCCGATCTGGTGACACGGGATGCAACGGGTGCGCTGTCGGTGGTGGCCGGGTATACGGCTGCGGAATGGCACGAACGGTATCACCCGCCCTGGGTTGGCCTGGGCAAGCCGTTTTCCCCCCTCTACGCCCTGGCCCGGCACCGTTTTCCCGGCATCGCCCCCGACCGTTGTTTGATGGTGGGGGATACCCTGGATACCGATATTCTGGGGGGCGCGGCCCAGGGAATGGCCACCTGTCTCACCCTCTCCGGGAGCTGTGCGGGGGAGGAGGAGACCATCGAAACCCTGTGTATTGAACGGGGCATCTGTCCTGATTTTATTGTGCAGAGCATCGCAACCTGATATACAGGGGGAAAGGGAAGGGGCTTCCCGGCACAACCCGTGGCAAGGAGAAAATCGCATGTCTGAATTTCAGTTTACCGAGTTGCTGAATCTGGGTACGGATGAAACCGATTACCGCCTGTTGACGGAACAATCGGTCACCACGGCGTCATTTGGCGGCAAGGAGATGCTCATGGTGGACCCCGCCGCCTTGACCCTGTTGGCGGAGTCGGCGATGCACGATGTGGCCCATCTGCTGCGCGCCAGCCACATGCAGCAATTGCGTCTCATTCTGGATGATCCAGAGGCCTCGCCCAACGATCGGTATGTCGCGCTCGAATTGATCAAAAATGCCTGCATCGCCGCCGGCATGACCCTGCCCAGTTGCCAGGATACCGGCACGGCCATTGTCATGGCCAAAAAGGGGGACCGGATCTGGACCGGCGGGGGGGACAAGGAGGCACTCTCCAAGGGCATTTATAACATATACACCAAGACCAATCTGCGCTATTCCCAGGTGGCCCCCATCACCCTGTACGAAGAGCGCAACACGGGCACCAACCTGCCTGCCCAGATTGATATTGAGGCCGTCGAGGGCAAATCCTATTCCTTTTTGTTTTTGGCCAAGGGAGGCGGTTCGGCCAACAAGACCTATCTGTTCCAACAGACCAAAGCCCTGTTGACCCCGGACAAGCTGACGGCCTTTCTCCGGGAAAAATTGCCCACCCTGGGGACATCGGCCTGTCCACCCTACCATTTGGCCATTGTGATTGGTGGCCTCTCTCCCGAACAAAATTTAAAAATGGTCAAGCTGGCCTCGGCCCGTTATCTGGACGGTCTGCCGGAACGGGGTGATGGGCTGGGTTCGGCCTTGCGTGACCGGGAGATGGAGGCGCAGGTGGTCAAAATCTGCCAGGATCTGGGGTTGGGTGCCCAGTTCGGGGGCAAATATTTTGTCCACGATGTACGGGTGATCCGTCTGCCGCGCCATGGGGCCTCCTGTCCGGTGGGCATTGGCGTCTCCTGCTCTGCGGATCGCAATATTCGGGGCCGCATCAACCGCCAGGGGGTATGGCTGGAAAATCTGGAACGGGATCCCGCCCAGTATCTGCCGGAGGTGGAGGAGACCAGCCTGAGCAGTACCCTGGTACAGATCGATCTCAACCAGCCCATGGACCAGATTCGCGCCGAACTGAGCCGTTATCCCATCAAGACCCGTGTCATGCTCTCCGGCCCCATCGTCGTGGCCCGGGACATGGCCCATGCCCGCATTCAGGCGCGCCTGGACCAGGGCGAAGGGATGCCGGACTATTTCCGCAACCATATGGTCTATTATGCCGGACCGGCCAAGACCCCGACAGGATATGCCTCCGGGTCGTTCGGTCCCACCACGGCGGGGCGGATGGATGGGTATGTGGACACCTTCCAGAAACACGGTGGTTCCCATGTCATGCTGGCCAAGGGCAACCGCAGCCGGGTGGTCACCGATGCGTGTCAGGCCAATGGCGGTTTTTATTTAGGCTCCATCGGCGGGGCCGCCGCCCGACTGGCGCAGGATTGCATCAAAAAGGTGGAGGTGATCGACTACCCGGAGCTGGGCATGGAGGCGGTCTATCGCATTGAGGTCAAGGACTTTCCCGCCTTTATCATCGTCGATGACAAGGGTAATGATTTTTTTGCGGAGCTGGGATTGTGAAAGGCGGGCATTGATCATCGTTTGGGCTGAAACGGGGCTTCGCCCCCGACCCCACCAGGGGGATAATCCCCCTGGACCCCTGATAGAGAAAAAGAATTAAAAAAAAGGTCAAGGAGTCTGCCATGCAATGGGCCGACGTACTGCAGGATCCATCGTTACAGGATCTCCCTTACAAGATTGAACTGAATGAGTGGGGGCAGATTGTCATGTCACCGGCTTCCAATCAGCATGGGATTTATCAGATCAAGATCGGTTGGATTTTACTCTCCCAGATGACGGAAGGCACCGTGATCAGTGAGTGTTCCATCCAAACCGATGTGGGTGTCAAAGTGGCGGATGTCGCCTGGTGTTCCGCCGATTTTTTGCAGAAGCACGGCGTTGAGACCCCTTTCATGGAGGCACCGGAGATCTGTGTCGAGATTGTCTCTCCCTCCAACAGTGACGCGCTCATGCAGGAAAAGATGGCCATCTATTTTCATTGCGGTGCCAAGGAGTGCTGGTTGGTCACGGAAGAGGGGAAGGTGCGTTTTTTTGATCAGGATGGCGAGCGGGCACACTCCTCTTTTGGGATTGAGGTTGTTCTGTGAGAGTAGAAAAAAAGCCCTGGGGGGGTCAGCCAGTCCAGGATTCCGAGGGACGTGGCTGACTGCCAAGGGGTGGATGTCGAGACTGTATACAGGTTTTTATCCCATGAACGCCTTGAGCCAGGGCGATCGCATTTAAAATTTGAGTTAAAAACTGTTGCGGCGGTCTAGGGGATGTGATCGGCGTATAGATGTTTTCCTTTCACATTGGTGGTTTGTGCATGGAGGGACTGGCCGACCGGATGGCCACCAAAATTGATGCTGTGGACGTCATTTCTGGACGTCCAATTTTTGGAGTGAGCACATGAAGGAGTTCATCGAGTCTCGAAATCAGAAGATGCTTGATGCGTATGCACTGCTTCCAAGTTTGATCACGGAACATGACGGCATCGAGCAAACCGTACTTGCCGGTGGCTACGGCTATCGGCAAATTATGGAACTGGTCCAGAACGGGGCGGATGCGATCCTCGAAGCAGATCAGGAAGGATACCCATCTCCAGAAAAAAACAGA
>CAIWLA010000296.1 GCA_903913345.1 uncultured Magnetococcales bacterium
CACCGGCCCGTGCGGCCTCGATGGCGGCATTCAGAGCCAACAGATTGGTCTGGCGGGCGATCTCCTCGATAATGCCAATCTTGGAGGCAATCTCCTTCATGGCCTGCACCGCCTCGCCCACCGCCATGCCGCCTTCCTCCGCATCCCTGGCGGCCCGTTGCGCAATATTCTGGGTGGTATTGGCGTTGTCCGAATTTTGTTGAATGTTCGATGTCATCTCTTCCATGGCCGAGGAGGTCTCCTCGATGGAGGCCGCCTGCTCGGTCGCCCCCTGGGAGAGATTCTGGGCGGCATCCGAGATCTCGTTGCTGCCGACGGAGACCTGTCCTGCGGCGTTGGAGACTTCGCCGATCACCTCCCGCAATTTTTCGGACATCCCCTTCAGCGCGTTGACCAGTTGGCCCACTTCATCCTTTTGATTCATCTCGATGGTGGCCGTCAGATCCCCCTCGGCAATGCGTTGGGCAAAGGAGACGCCCTGGAGCAAGGCACTCACGATCATGCGGGTGAGGAAGAAGGCAATCAGTAACCCCAGCACCACCGCCCCCAGGCTGGCACTGGAGATGAGCGCGGAGGAGGCAGAGGCCTCCGCCATCGCCTTTTTCTGCTGGCCAGTCACCACGGCATCCAGCTTTTCGTCGGCCAACCGCCGGGCCGCGACTATCTCTTGCTCGGTCTTGGCCTGCTCCTTGATCGCCTCAAGCGTGGCATTCATCTCTTTTTGATAGAGTTCGATGCCAGCGATAATACGCTTGATCTGATCGATATTGGTCTGATGGGTAAACTTCGGCAACATTTCCTGCGCAATCTTGAGTGTCGCAGCAGAACTCTCTTGGTTGCGTTTGACAAATTTTTCATCCTTGCCCTGGGTAATAAAGATTTCTTTTTCGCCGATGCGGGCATCCTTGAAATGGATCAACATCTGTGACGCCTGGGCCACCTTGGTCGCCCGATCTTCCAGCTTGGCAGACCTGTCCGCCAGAGTCGTCTTATCCATGCCGGTGGTATCCGCCTGCTGAGCGAGCAGCTCATGCAGTTTTTTTGTCTCATCCTCCTGCATGGCCGTCACATTGACGCGTATCACACTGTCGGCCACCTCCCGGATGCGGGTCAGACTCTCCTCGCGCTTTTTCTCCAGCCCGACATACTGCATGAACAGCTTGCTGTAACCCTCCATCCCGGTCATCACCGCATCCAGCTCGGCCTTGTCCTTCGGATCCTGAAATTTTTGATCCCGGTCGATGGTCGCCTGTTTTTTGAGTTCCTCAATGGCCTTTTGATTGGTTTCTACATATTTCATCTCCTTGCGGATGATAAAATTTTTCTCCGCCTGCAAGGCGTCGCCAACGTGGCTGATCAAGGCCGCCATATCCTGGCCCTTGTCGATGCGACTCGTCAGACCGGTCACGCCATTGTAGCCCGAAAAGGCCACGAAAACGGTCAGCAGCAACACCAGGCCGAAACCCAGTCCCAGTTTGATGCCTAATTTTAAATCTTTCATTGTTCACCCTCTCGAAAAAAGAAAAGCATTGGAATCGCTCATGCAATCCCCTGTAAGCGATTTTCAGTGACTCGTTGCGTCAACTCCCCGCCACCATAACGCCCCCCGCTACAAGAATCAAGCCAATTCTGTGCCATGTAAAGATGCGAAGCACAATGGGGTGTGCTGGCTTGCTAGCGGGTATTGGCATTCTGGATAAATTTGACGAAAAAAAACTCCGTAAAGGATTTTTTGTATTTTTTCTTGAGCTTCTTGTAAAAGCTGCACTTTTCACACGTGTCCGACGACTGGGAGCAGGCGCATTTGCGCTCGACCTCATTCAGGCGGTTCACCACAAACAGGCAGGCTCGCCCACCATTTTCGCCACCCAGAAAGCCATCCGCCTGGGTAAACAGCGGCACGGGGCAGGGACCGCGTTTTTCGGCCACTTTGCCCCCCGGTTCACGCCCGCATTGATTTTCTTCCCAACAGTTTGTTTTCATGCTCCGCACCTCGTGCCAAGAGAGGTTGTCTTACGTCCCCTGCCATGCTGTTCCACACTACCCCGGACATACCAGCAAATAACAAACCATGTTTAATAAATATTCACAACTGTTCAGAAAATAATGTAAAAATGGATTCATTCCCCTCTTTTCCACCCGGTCAGGGATCCGACAAAACGGACCGTACCGGGTCGTTTTTTGGCCATTCAATAGATATTATCTAATAATATCAATAGGATATAAAAAGTGCAATCATTCTTTACAGATGCAATATTTCTTGCAACCTCTTTTGCCTGGTACCCCTCCCTGCCCCCGTGTGTTCTGGGGGTGACTTCGGGCGGAAAGCGTTATAGAGTGGTGTGCGTGGGGGGTATTGTTGCGAAAAACGGATGCGGATCGGTCTGAACCACCCTTTTGCCTGCCTTTGACGGGGTTTTTATGTGGATTTTGCGGTTGATGGTGCTGCTGGCGGTCTGGTTGCCCGGTTCCTCCGGGGAGGCCGGCTATTTTGAGGAGCTGTTGGCCAAGGTCAAGCATGGGGATGCCCAGACGCTGGACAACCTGCTGGAAAAGGCCAGGCAGGGTGACATCCTGATTCAGTCCGCGCTGGGCATCATGTATCGCGCGGGCGATGGGGTGCCACAGGATTACAAGCAGGCCCTCTTCTGGCTGCGTCAGGCGGCCCAGCAGCAGAACGCCCCCGCGCAGGCGGCCCTGGGTGCCATGTATGCCAGAGGGGAGGGGGTGTTGCAGGATTACAAGGAGTCCGCCGCCTGGTTGTTCAAGGCCGCCGAGCAGGGCCATGCCGAGGCCCAATCCGACCTGGGCACCGCCTATGCCAAGGGCCATGGTCTGCCCCAGAGCGATGAAATGGCCGTCGTCTGGTATCAAAAGGCGGCCGAGCAGGGCCATGCCGGGGCGCAATTCAATCTCGGTTTTGTCTATTATCACGGGACCGGCGTCCTCAAGGATTACAAGAGGGCTGCCTATTGGTATCGGCGCGCTGCCGAGCAGGGCGACAGCAACGCCCAGCTCAATCTGGGTCTGATGTGCGCCAAGGGCTATGGCACTCCCCAGGATCCGGATCAGGCCATCGACTGGTTCATGAAGGCGGCTGAACAAAACAATGCCCAGGCCCAATCCAATCTGGGGTTGATCTATCGGGAGGG
>CAIWLA010000297.1 GCA_903913345.1 uncultured Magnetococcales bacterium
CCCGTCATCCACCAGACAGTCCCCCACAACCGGTTTGGGTTGTCTGTTTTTTTCATTTGTTTTTCACTGTGATAGAGATTTGGCGGCTGACGGCACAAGAACTGCATGTTCTCCGGCATAAGGCCAAAGAGGTTATCTTTCAGGAGAAGCAGATGAACAGCACACAGTCGGCGACCACGGCGTTGCAGGATATTTCCGAAAAGTTCAAACGGAAAATGCGCATTCTGGGTTGGGAAGCCCTGGATGAGGGAGTGGTGCTCTTTTTCCGGCTCCAGTCGGCTCTGGAAACCCTCAAACAGACGGTTCAGATGGCACCCATCGGCAGTCTGCATCTGCTGGCCAATCGATAAATATTCCATCCGCCCGCCACGGGATCTCTCCCCGGTGGGTCACGTCAAGGGTGTGCCGGTCGGATCAGCATGCTGGGCTGTCCTGCGGCGTTTTGGCCGGCAGGGGCGATGGCACCGCTCCCTTTCCCGGCTTTGCCCTGGTCACTGGTCGTCTCTTTTTCCTTCGGCTCATCTGTTTTCCAGGCTTCGGTAAGCATCTTTCCCTGGGTGGCAAAGCCGAAGCGGGTTTGCGATGGCGCGCCAGGCTCCTCCGACGGGATGGCATCCATCTGAAAATAGGGAAACTGCACCCCCTTGAATGGCCCGTCGTCCGTCAGTTGCCTGAGAAAATCAAACAGGGCACCACTCTTCAGGGTGCGTCCCACAAAGGCCATTTGCCGACCCCCATCCAGGAGTTGCATCTGCGTCAGCCATAAATCGGGAAAGGATTCCTGCGCCAGTTTGGTCAATTGACTGGAAAATCCATGGCGGTTGCCAATCCGTTGCCCCGACAGGAGTTCCATCACCTGTTTTTTGGTTTTGATCTCCTTTTCCAGTTGGGCAATCCGTTCGACCAGCGTGGGATCCTCCTCGGTTTTTGGAAAGGCCGCCGACAATTTTTCCAGTCGGCCTTTGAGTAATTGCTCCTGCTCCTGCAACTGCCCCGCCTCACGGGATAAGGAATAGCTCTGCACCCAGAGGACCATCGAACCCATCAAGACCAGCAGGATGGCCGCCGAGACGATCCAGAAGGCCTTTTCGGCATCCAGCCAGTCATTCTTGACGGCAAACATCTCCTCCTGGAACAGGTTGATCCGGGGGCGCATCAGTCGTTGACCTCGACCGGACGCAGTGCCTCACCCAGGGCGGGGAGGCACCGCAGGAAGGCATCGTCATCCAGGACCATGTCCGACTCCAGAAAGGCATCCATCCGCAATTTTTTGATCCGAATCTCCAACCGTGTGGCCAACGGTTCCCGCACGAAGGGGTCCGAGGCGGCCTCCGCCACCAGATAGAGCACCTCCACCGGCGATTGGGTAAAGGTGGCCTCCACAAAATCCAGGGCGCGCTGCACCTCATCGGCAATGGCCTGAATGGGATCCAGACCAAAATCCACCGCCTCCTGGCTGACGGCCTTGACCCGGCGCGTGAAATAGAGGTTCCCCTCTCTGGCGATCACCAGGGTGCCCGACTCCTTGCCGGGGGGATAGTAGAGCAGGGCCACGCCACTTTTGCTTTCGGGCAGATAGGCCATGATATTGTTCAAGGCCAACTCCGTCACTTCGATGGCCTGCAACCGCAGACGGGCCGGTTGCAACAGGTTCAGGTGCGCCTGAATCACCTTCCGTTCCGTCGCCACCACATAGACCCGGCGTTGCTGGATCACCCGAATCGGATCCGGAATAAAAAAACAGTCCACCACCGCCTCATCCATGGAAAAGGCCAGCCGATCCCGCACCACCCATTTCATGGCGGAGGCCAGCTCTTCCTTGCTGACATCGGCGGCCTCGTTGGGAAACAGGTCATAACTGTCCAATTCCAGACAATAATTAAAAGCGGTCTTCAGGATTCCATGCTCGTTGGCCAGGGTGTACAGCAGGGATGCCCTACCGGTGGGGCCATCCCATGGTACCCAGAGACAGACCTTGATCCGTGGCTCCTCCCCGCGCATCCCCTGCACACTGACCATCCCCACCCCCTCCTGGTTCCAGAAAATACCGGATTGCCAGGCGTGGGCGGCCTGGCGCATCAACAACGTACTGAAAAAATCGTTCAAGGCCATATCCCGATTCTCCCTCCTTTTGGGGCCGGACCGGTGGACGCAGAGTGCGCATGAGTCATCAATGGTGGCTGGCCCCCTTGATCATGTCCCACAAGGGGACAAACACCCCCATGGCCAATACCAGAACCATGATGCCCATCATGGCGGTGATAAGCGGCTCCAGGGCACCGCTGAGGGTTTTGACGCTGTATTCCACCTCCTGCTCATAAAAGACCGCCACATCCTGCATGGTTTGATCGATGGAGTTGGTCTCCTCGCCCACGGCCATCATCTGGATGACCAGCGGCGGAAACATTTTGGAGGCATAGGCGGCCTGGACCAGGGTCTCCCCCCGCTCGATGTTGCGCATGATCTCCCGTATCTTGACGGAGACATAGCGATTTTCCACCGCCTGAGAGACCGACTCCAGGACCGCCAGGATGGGCACCCCGGAACGGAACCCCATGGCAAAGGAACGGGCGAAACGGGCCAGGGTGCCCCGCTCAATGATGCTGCCCACCACCGGCAGCTTGAATTTGAATGCGCTCCACCACAACTCTCCTTTCGGCGTCTTGATCAGGGTGAGAAATCCCCATACACTCCCAACGATGCCCACGAGGAGCAAATACCAGTAGTTCACCACAAAATGGGAAATGGCCATCAACGCTTTGGTCTGCCAGGGCAACTCCAGTTTGAAGGAGGCAAAAAAATCAAAAAAATTGGGCATGACATAATAGGTCATGACAAACAACGCCACCCCCATGCCCGCCAGGAGAAAGGCCGGATATTGCAAGGCCGACTTGATCTGCTTGCGGGTGGCATAATCCAACTCCATGTAGCGGTACAACTGGGCAAAGGCCTCCTCCAGGTGACCGGTCTGTTCACCCACCTTGACCATGTTGACAAACAGACGACTGAAAATTTTGGGATGTTCCGCCAGACAGCCGGAGAGATCCTTGCCCGCCTCCAGGCCGTCCGAAATCTGCGCCAGGCTCTCTTGCAATTGTTTATTCTGGACCCCGGCCTGTACGGCCCGTATGGCCCGGTTCATGGGAATACCGGACCGGACCAGGGTTTGCATCTGTCGGCACACCATCACCAACTCCTCCGGGCGAGGCAGGGGATTGCCCAGCAGCCCCTCCAATCGCCCCAGTCCGGTACGCTCCAACCGCTTGACCTGCAAGGGGACAATCCCCCGTTGCGACAACTGGCTGGCGACATCGTCGGCGGATTTGGCCGACAACTCCCCCGTGACCGTTTTGCCCTCCCGGTTGCGCCCCTTGAAGGTAAACTTGTACATCACCCGACCCCTTCAGAGAAGACGACCTCTCCTGCGCTGACCGGTTCCGCAGACGACAGCATCGTCTGGTCGCCACTCAGGCGGATGGCCTCTTCCAGGGTGGTGATCCCTTGCAGGGCCATGTTCAGGCCTGCTCTCGGCAGCGGGATCATCTGCTTCTGGCGTCTGGCCAGGGCCATGAATTCCATGGTATTGTTCTGGCGGATGGCATTGGAGAGTTCGGCATCAATCTCCAACAACTCCCCGACGGGTGTGCGGCCCGAATAGCCGGTTTGCAGACAGTGGTGGCACCCGGCCCCCTTTTTGAAAACGGTCTGCCATTGATCGGGGGCCATGGTCCTGAGCCAGGCCTGTTCCTGGGC
>CAIWLA010000298.1 GCA_903913345.1 uncultured Magnetococcales bacterium
ATACTGTCAGTATGTACGCCTTTTTGCAACGACGCGGGCGGACCAAAAGACAGGCAAGATGTCCAAGTTATTTTTGCCAGGCTCCTTAGCCTTTTGAATATGCATGGAAAAGATGGTCTTGTCACCCCACTATGATGGCTGGATGGCCAGCCTGGATACCCCTGTGCAGAGGGATGTGCCGCTCTCGGCGCGGACCACCTGGAAAATCGGCGGCCCGGCCCGCTGGCTGATTCAACCCGACACGGTCCCGGCGTTGCAACGACTCCTGGTTGCGTGGCCCACCGGTCTGCCCCGGCTGATATTGGGCGGCGGCAGCAATTTACTGGTTGACGATAACGGATTCCATGGAGTAGTCTTCGACCTCACCCGTCACCTGAAGCGGATGGAGATTCTCTCCACCCCCCTCGAAGAGGAGGGGGTGGTTCTGGTACAGGCGGAGGCGGGGGTCGGCACCCGTGCCCTGGCCCATTTTGCCCGCAGCCACGGACTGACCGGTGCGGAGTTTTTGGGCGGTATCCCCGGCAGCGTGGGGGGTGCCCTGCGCATGAATGCGGGGGCCTACGGCGGGGAGGTGCGCACCATTCTGGTGGAGTGCGACCTGCTGGACACCGAAGGGCGGGTGCAGACCCGTCCGGTTCACCAGTTGGGCATGGGCTATCGAACCACCCAGGTGCCAGCGGATTGGATCTTTCTGTCGGCCCGATTCGCCCTGCGCCGGGGGGATCCGGTGGTCATCCGCGAGCGGATGCGCACCTTGAATCGAACCCGACGTAAGAGCCAACCGTTGCGTTTTCCTTCGGCTGGTTCCACCTTCAAAAATCCGCCGACCGGACCAAAGGCCTGGCAGTGGATTGAATCTGTGGGTTTGCGGGGGGCACGGGAGGGGCAGGCTCAGGTCTCCGAGCAGCATTGCAATTTTTTGATCAACCGGGGGGGTGCCCTGGCACGGGAGATGCGCGTCTTGATCGACCGCATCCGGGAACGGGTGGACAAGGCGGGCGGAGGGGTTCTGGCCTTGGAGGTGGGGATTGTCGGTCCGTCTGGTCTGATCACGGATTGACAGATAAAAAACCGGGATAATCATACACTTCAATCGGATTGACCGTGGACAAATCAAAAAAAATCGGTGTATTGCTGGGCGGTTCCTCCACGGAGCGGGCGGTGAGTCTGCGAAGCGGGGCGGCACTGGTGGCGGCCTATCAGCGTCTGGGGTATTCGGTCATCCCCATTGACACCCACTCCGGTCGGGCCTTGCCCGGTATTCTGTTGGAGCAGGGGATCGATGTGGCGGTGATCGCTTTGCACGGTCCCCTGGGGGAAGACGGGACGGTGCAGGGGTTGCTGGAGGTGATGGGGATTCCCTACTCCGGTTCGGGCGTCACCGCCTCGGCCTTGTGCATGAACAAAGCCCTCAGCAAGCGTCTGCTCCACAGCGCGGGGATAGCCACCCCGGCCTGGGAGGCGGTGCAGATGACCGTTGGGCAGCCAGTGGAATCACTCTCCCGCCTGATCGACACTTGGGCAGGCAAGAGCCTGTTTGTCAAACCCTCTTCCGCCGGTTCCAGTGTGGGCATCCGCCGGGTGGGTGAACCCTCCGAACTGGCCACAGCCATGGTGGCGGCGTCCGAGGCAGCGGCCCAACCGGGCGAGACCGCCGATATATTGCTGGAACAGGAGATGCTTGGGACGGAGGTGACGCTGGCCATTCTCGATGGCGAACCCCTGCCCATGATTGAAATTCGCCCGGCAGAGGGATTCTATGATTATTTGAACAAATACACCCCAGGGCGAACCCACTATCTGGTTCCGACCGAAAGCCTCTCCGCTCAGGAGATCCAGTCGGCGGTGGAGACGGGGTTGGCGGCGGGTCGGCTGTTGGGGTGCCGAGGATTGCACCGGGTGGACATGATTGTGGACCGGGCAGGTTGTGCGTGGGTTTTGGAGATCAATACCATACCGGGCCTGACGGAGACCAGCCTGGCACCCAGGGCAGCCGCAGCGGCGGGATTGACCTTCGATGCCCTGGCAGAACGCATCCTGGCTGGCGCGACACGGGAATAACCTTGCCTAGACACCTTGCCCTGCTCCTGCTGATTGGCCTCTTCATGGCCGCCATTTTTGGCTGGCATGAGGTCAGCCAGCCGGGCTGGTTTCCGTTACAGGAGATGCGTGTCTCCGGCTTGATCCATACGCCGGTTGCCCAGGCCACGGAGGCGGTTGGGGTGGAAAAGGGCAGCAACCTGCTGGGCGTCAACCCCAGAACGGTGCAGGTCCGCCTGGAGAGCCTGCCCTGGGTGCGCTCGGTACACGTCAAGCGGCAGTTTCCTTCCATACTGTACATTCGTGTGGTAGAAAAGGTGGCTGTGGGCATGGTCCGTGAAGAAGATCGCCTTTTCCTGGTGGACGAGTACGGCGTCAGCATCAAACCCCTGGAAAAGGGTGACCCCTTGATGTTGCCCATCATTGTCTCGGCCCCAGGGGAGGAAAAGGCGGCTCAGGTCGTCTGGTTGATCAATCTGCTGGCCAAACATGCCTGGCTGCAGCAGCGCATTTCGGAGGCGGTGGGTGCGCCGGGTGGCCGATGGACGTTGTATACCAAGCAGGGCGTCAAGCTGTTGCTCTCCAACCGGACGGACCAGGAGCTGGATCTCCTGAAGCGACTCCAGGACCAATATGCCATACTGGATCGCAAGATACGTCAGGTTGAGTTGCGCGTTCCCGGACGGGCGATGGTTCGTTTTGCCCTGTAAACATTTTTCGATCATCACCCCTTTCGTTTGAATGGCGATTGGTGGTAATAAGAGTACCGAGGGTTTTTGTTCGCTCAAGCGGCGGCGTCGCTCTTGGGTCTGCAGCGGAATTCATACAATCTCTTTTTCCAAATGGACATGTGATGCCCATACAGGATCAAAATTTGATTGTCGGACTGGACATCGGAACGACAAAAATTTGTTGTATTGTTGCCGACTTGCAAGCCGATGGCCGCTTGGATATTATCGGTGTTGGCAGCCATCCGTCGCGGGGATTGCGCAAAGGGGTCGTGATCGACATCGACTCCACGGTGGAAAGTATGCGCATGGCGGTGGAAGAGGCGGAGATGATGGCTGGCGTGGAGATCAGAATGGTCTACGCGGGCATCGCCGGGGGTCATATCAAGAGTGGCAACTCCAATGGGGTGGTGGCCACCAAGGATGGCGAAGTCACCGCCAGCGATATACAGCGGGTTCTGGATGCCGCCCGCGCCCACAATATTCCCATGGATCGTGAAATCCTGCACATCATCCCGCAGGAGTATATACTGGACGGCCAGGATGGCATCAAGCAACCCCTGAACATGTCGGGGGTGCGTCTGGAGGCCCGTGTACACATTGTCACGGGGGCCGTGGCCTCGGCACAAAATATTATCAAATGCGTCAACCGTTGCGGTTTGGATGTGGGTGATATTATCCTGGAGCAACTGGCCTCTGCGGAAGCGGTACTCACCTCCGATGAAAAGGAGCTGGGGGTCTGCCTCCTGGATATTGGCGGCGGCACCACCGATATCGCCCTCTTCTGCGAAGGACACATCAAACATACGGCCGTCCTGGCCATCGGCGGTGACCACCTCACGAACGATATTGCGGTCGGTTTGCGTACCCCGACCCGCGAGGCAGAGTTGATCAAGCGCAAATATGGCTGTGCCCTCTCCTCCCTGGTCAACCCGGAAGAGGTAATCGAGGTCCCCAGCATCGGCGACCGCAAGGCCCGTTCCCTGGGTCGGCATATCCTGGCCGAGATTATCGAGCCGAGGGTGGAGGAGCTGTTTACGCTGGTCAGTCGGGAGATTGCCCGTTCCGGTTTTGAGGAACAGTTGGCGGCCGGGGTTGTATTGACGGGCGGTTCCTCCATTACTGAAGGGATGGTGGAACTGGCCGAGGAGGTATTCAACAAGCCGGTCCGACGGGGCATTCCCCATGGAATTGGCGGATTGACCGATGTGGTCAACAGTCCGGTTTATGCGACGGCCGTTGGTCTGGTACAATTTGCCAGTCGCAATGAAAAAGAGTTGTCCAGACAGATGGTGCCCACTGGAGGACCATCGATGCAAGGCATCTTCCAGCGTATGCGGTCGTGGCTGGGAGAGATTTTTTGAGTATACATGTCCGCGCGTCTCATGCCGACGGGGCCTGTGACCGCGCTATGGGTGTGGGTGTCTTTCTCCTTGGGGGATTTCGATGATAATCGAAGAATTTGATCAAACCAACCAATTGGATGCGCGGATCAAGGTCGTTGGCGTTGGCGGGGGCGGCGGTAACGCCATCAACAACATGATCCAGTCCCAGTTGGACGGGGTTGAGTTTATTGTCGCCAATACCGATGCCCAGGCATTGGCACGCAACCTGGCACCGACCCGCATTCAGATTGGCGAAAATGTCACCCGTGGTTTGGGGGCCGGGGCCAAGCCAGAGGTCGGAATGCGGGCCGCTGAAGAGAGCCAGGACCGCATCCGCGAGGCGTTGACGGGGGCCGACATGGTCTTCATCACGGCGGGCATGGGGGGGGGCACGGGCACAGGAGCCGCACCCATTATTGCCAAAATTGCCAAGGAACTGGGCATTCTGACCGTGGCGGTCGTCACCAAACCGTTCAGCTTTGAGGGCAAACGTCGTTACCGTTTTGCCGAAGAGGGTTTGGACGAGTTGCGCAAATATGTCGATACCGTCATCACCATCCCCAATCAAAAACTCCTCGGCGTGGTGGGCAAGAATACCACCATTCTGGAGGCGTTTCGGCGGGCGGACGATGTCTTGAACCAGGCCGTGCGCGGCATTACCGACCTGATTACGGTGCCCGGTCTGATCAATGTGGATTTTGCCGATGTACGAACCGTCATGGATGAGATGGGACAAGCCATGATGGGGGCGGCCGAGGCCAGCGGGGATACCCGTGCCCTGGATGCCGCCACCCATGCCATTTCCAGCCCTCTGCTGGATGATGTCTCCATCCATGGTGCCCGTGGCGTACTGATCAACATTACCGGTGGTTACAACCTCTCCCTGCAGGAGGTCGATGAGGCGGCCACCGTGGTCCGCGACATGGCCCACGAAGATGCCATCATTGTCTTTGGTGCCGTCCTGGATGAGGCCATGGAAGACACGGTGCGGGTGACCGTGGTGGCCACCGGTATCGGCACCGCTGAGAAGGTCCATTTTCCCAGCAAACGGGAGCCGTCCACCTCCTTTTATCCCCAGGCATCGTCACAGCCACGGCGTTACGCCGCCGCCGCCACCGCAGCGGCCACCCCCATACAACGGAAGGCCTCTCCACCCGCCTCCGCCCAGGAAGAGTTCCGGGACCGGAGCAGTCGCACCGCCAGACGACCGGTCAATCTGGATCAAAATCTGGATCAGGTCAACACCGAAGACTCTTTTGATGTCCCAACCTTTCTGCGGCGACAGATGGATTGAGTCATCGGATATGTAAAGAATTGTGAAAAAATGGTCCGACCGATGGCCCGTTTTCCTGCGGTTTTCCGGGATGGTTTTTGGTGGACTGTCGTCTTATTTTATTAAAAAAAATATCGCGTTGCCCGATTGTCCGTCCGCGATTCATCTTGGAACAGGTCACTGTTTTTTGCCCCACCACTGAGCACGGAAAGTGCGCCGGTGGTGGGGCTTTTTCATTTTTTCCTTCCCTCATGGCCAAAAAAAACATACCATCCCCTCTCCTTGGAAAATCATGTATCGAGCCTCTCCTCTTGGCACCGGGATTGCTGAAATGGTTTTTAGGTTAACGGAATCCTATCGAATACGCCCCAGGCGTCCGAGAAAAGCGGATTCCTTGACACCCTCAAGGACAATGAACCCAAAAAAATGACACTCAATGGATATCTGGCTGAGTGAGGGGTTGACGGTCCTGTACGGATAAAGCACCGGGCCAACTTTTTTAACTGGGATCTGCCAAATGATTTTCCAAAGGACCTTAAAAAACACCATTCGCTGCACGGGCATCGGTCTCCACAGCGGGAAAAAGGTTTACCTTTCCCTGCGTCCGGCCCCGGCAAACACCGGCATCGTCTTTCACCGCACGGATATGAAGGGGGCACTGGTCCCGGCCACCGTGCAAACGGTGGTGGATACCCGTCTCTGTTCCAGCATTGCCAATCGGGAGGGGGTCCGGGTTTCAACGGTCGAACACCTGCTGGCCGCCTTTGCCGGCCTGGGGGTGAACAATGCCTATGTGGACCTGGATGGACCCGAAATTCCCATCATGGACGGCAGCGCAGCCCCGTTCGTCTTTTTGATTCAATGCGCTGGTGTTGTACAACAGAAGAGCTACAAACGGTGGCTCCGCATCAAAAAGCCCATCTCGGTCACCCAGGGGAACAAGAAGGCCTCCTTTGAGCCGTGTGACCGTTTCCGGGTCAGTTTTCTCATCGACTTTGACCATCCCCTCCTCTCCGAGCAGGGCGAGGAGATGGATATCACGGAGACCACCTTTATCAAGGATATCAGCCGCGCCCGCACCTTTGGCTTTTTGAAAGAGGTCGAACAGCTCCGTTCCAACGGTCTGGCACGAGGCGGTTCCCTGGATAACGCCATCGTCATGGGCGACTTCCGTATCCTGAACGAAGGGGGGTTGCGCTACGAGAAGGAGTTTGTCCGGCACAAAATGATTGACGCCATTGGCGATCTCTATCTCCTTGGTCATCCCATCATCGGCCATTTCAAAGGCGTCCGTTCCGGCCACGCCCTCAACAACATGCTGTTGCGCAAGCTCATGGCCCATGCCAACGCCTGGGAGTTTGTGGAAGGCGAGCGGGTTGCCCAATTCCTGCAACCCGATGCAGAGAGACAACCGGTTGAACGTCCAACCCCCATGGAAGCCTTGACACCCGCCATGGGATTGTCGGCTTGACGAACGTGTTGATCCCCCTGGACAGTCGGGGCCTCGCCCCGAACCCCACCAGGGGCGGTGCCCCTGGATCCCACCAGGGGGATGATCCCCCTGGCCCTCCATTGGTCAAAAAAAAAATGGCCGGGGAAACAATCCCTCCTCCCCCTCTTTTTGGTGGCCGGATGGCTGACAGGCGGTTGCACCGCCCCGGAAGAGACGAGAGCACGCTGCGAAGAGAGCCACATTTTTACCTGTCAGGAGAGCAAATCCCTCTCTCAGCCTGGCGTCATTCAGCAGGCTGCGGTCTTCCCGCAGGGGGATAAACTGTATGCCAGGGCAGAGATGGACCAACGGTATCTCAAGCAACTCACGGAATTTTTGGACAGCGGGGAACCGCTTTGGGCAACCTACCGTTTTCGATTGTATCGCCTCCATCCCTGGTGGCCCGACCTGCGCATCAGCCAGGTCTTCTTGAAACGGCGTGTGCGTCTGCGTCTGATCACCCGCCGTTATGAAATGCTGGATGGACAAACGGAACAGATTCAATATACGAGCAATCCCGAAGAGGCCATGGGCTTTATGGGCGCGCCGCGTTATGTCCTGCTCGGTACCCTGAGAGACAAGGATGAGTATCTCTCCGCCGATCGCACCTACCGGTTGAACGTGGATTTGACCCTGGAGCATGAGGATCTTTCCCAATTGGTGCACCTGCTGGATCAATTGTTTCGCTTTGGCCAATCCGGTCTGTTCCGTTTTCAAGTCACTTACACACCATGAAAACCCCCTTCCCGATCATTGAAGGCCTGGATCCTG
>CAIWLA010000299.1 GCA_903913345.1 uncultured Magnetococcales bacterium
ACCCACTATGAAGGGGAGTGGAGGGATGACAAAAAGCATGGTTATGGCGCATACACCTGGCCCGATGGGACGCATTATGAAGGCGACTGGGCGGATGGCAAAAAGAGTGGCCATGGCGTATACACCTGGCCTTCCGGTCAGCGTTATGAAGGCGAATGGAAGGATGACAAAAAGAATGGTCATGGTGTAGAAACATGGCCTGACGGTACGCGCCACGAAGGGGAATGGCTGGATGACAAGATGATCGAGTGAGAGGCCACGACGGACACGACTGGTTCTGGTATCCAGAAAGTGTGCGTTTGGAGACGCTGCGGTTGGGGATACCGTTGGATTGGGACGAGCAGGGGGTGAATTTTTTTGGGGAGGTGACGACTGTTAGGCCTATCAACTGTTTAATTTAATGTGACCAAGGGGACTTGAATGCGACAAGTGCTTATATATCCCGGAGAGGATGGTTTCTGGGTGGCGGAATGTCCCAGTCTACCAGGCTGCATCAGCCAGGGGGAAACGAAAGAGGAGGCCATTGTCAACATTCGAGAGGCCATTCAGGTCTATATTGAAGCCATGGAAGAAGACCACCAGAGGGTGCCAAGTGAACGATTCGACGCCTTGCTGGTAGCAGTATGAGCGGCTTGCCGCAACTGTCCGGCAAAGAGTGTGTCGTCATCCTGGAACGGGTTGGTTTTCGCGTTGTGCGCCAGAAAGGAAGCCATCTGGTGGTTCGGCGAGATGACCCGTTTTCTCAAGTTGTGGTTCCTGACCATAAACAATTGGACCGGGGAACCCTGCGGGCCATTATCCGACAAGCAGGTGCGTCTGTGGAGGTTTTCACCACGCCATGAAACTGAAGCCGACATGGAACCGGACAGCATCAATCTGGAGACGCTGCGGGCGGGGATTGGGTGATCGGCCAGGACCATGCCCGTCAAGCCACTGTGTGTGCGTCTGGCGCATTTTTCTTTCCATCGCCGCCCCCGGTGCGATACAGTATGGGCATATTCACCCTGGGAGGAGTACCCGCCATGAGTATCGCCGTTCCGTTTGACACGCTGGCTTTCGCCAAAGAATTGGAGACCGCAGGCATTCCAGCCGCCCACGCGGAAGCCAAAGCTATTTCTGGCGCATTCCAGAAGGTGGAGGAGTCCCGACTTCAGGAGTTGGCTACCAAAGGGGATATTCTCCACTTGGAAAAAGAGATTGAGAAGGTTGAACTCAGGATGAATGCGAAAATTGAGACTGCCAAGGTGGAGACCATCAAATGGGTGATCGTCACCGGCATTGCCATCCTGGGTGGAGTGGCCGCAATCAATCGGCTTGCCCCGCCGCCTGCACCAATCTACTATTCATTACCCTCCCAAGAAATGCGCCAGACCGCCCCAGTGCCAATGCTCCCAGTTCCCCCTTCGGCACCATCACGCTGACAACCCCCATTCCCGCCCCTGGAGGACCACCACCGGCCACCCTGGAAAGAATGCACCGATGACGGCACCCCCGTCTGCTGGTCTGACCAATCACCCCATGAATGGCATACCCGCACCACACGATACGGAGAGCCACGTTTCCCCCCAGGGTGATCAATGGCTTGTCCATCCGGCAACCGATGGCACTGGGAGCACGTGGTGAATGGGTGCGGATGGGGGAATGGGCAAAGGGGTGATCGGTGGGATTGCTGGAGGGTGAATTTCCCCCAACTGATTGCTGTTTGATTGCTGGAACAAAAACAGCCACCAGAACGGTAGCCGTAAATGATTGTTTTAATTGGTGGGGTGAACTCTATCACATCGCCTTACAACTATTTGATATTGTTTTCTAATTTTAATGCACTGTTTTTTGTTGCCCCCAAAGTTGCCCCCAAAATATTTTGCTGCCCTTTTCGTCAATCCGCCGACATGCCCCACCGATCCGGCCAGACCATCCCCTACAGAGGAGACCGCCATGGTCCGGGTGGTCGTCGTCACGGTGCCGATGTTCCGGGCCAGGATGAACCCCACCCCGATCAATCCGCAGTCACCGCCATGGGTGCCATTGTATCTGTTCGTGCCATCACCGCATACTTTTCCACCGCAGCAACATGAGCCATGACCGCATAGACCGCATTCTTCGCAACAGGAGCCTCTCAGACGGCGTTTGCCCGGATGGGAAGGGCAAAGATCCCCCAGGTGGATACGCGCCTGGAGGGTGCCCTGTGGGGGAAGTAACAGAGTGTGACATTTTTGCAACACTGTCAA
>CAIWLA010000300.1 GCA_903913345.1 uncultured Magnetococcales bacterium
GTTGTCCAAAAACTGGAAACCGGGCAAACTGTAATCGGTCCCCGGTCGGCCAGAAGGGCTGCCGGGTCAACCAGGGAACCAATCAAGAAAAAAGTCCCATCAACCCGTTTCGGCGGCCCTGGCGAGGAACAGAGGGTAGCTCTTTCTCGGTACACAATCTATCGGGACCCAACACCTATACCATACCCAACCAGATGATTCAACATGACCATCAGGGCCAGCACCAGACGATAAAGTCCAAACATTGAGTCACCAGAAAAATTTTTCAGTAGTCGTTCACGGGGGTTGGAAAAGTAATGAAAAAACACAATTACTTCCAGACAGATGCGGGGACAGTCCACATGCCTTTCAAATGAGGGTCAAGCAGCACGGCATGTTCTGCTTTTTTCTGCGGCAAAAGAGATAGAACCGATCGGCCACTCAGGTGGGCCTTGACCGCTTCCGTCACGTACCATCGTCCGCGTTTCTTTCCGTCGAGCCAACCAGTAACCAGTGCCGCCCTTGCAACTCTTCGCAAGCAGTGAATTATCCGCGTCATTCAGTCCACTGACAGGAGATGCAAACGCCATCAAATATCGGGATATTATCGCCAAACGCATGACCACCGCCCAGATGGCTCAGGCCGAGGAGCTGTCCAAAAACTGGAAACCGGGCAAACTGTAATCGGCATACGGTCGGTCAGCCAGAAAGGCTACCGAGTCAACCAGGGAACCGTCGAGAAACAACGTGGACCCTTCCATATCCCTGTTCGGATCGGTTTAAACGATACATGTCCCCGGTTTACCGATGCAGGAAACCGCAACGGTATCCATTTTCTTATGCAGTCATCCGTTTAACGGTATAGTGCCCCCCTGCACGGTTCATACCCGCCGTACAGAACAGTACCTTTTCGGCAAATGCGATCATGTCATCCAGGAAAAAGCCCCACTCCCGTTCGGGGAATCCTTCTCCTGTTTCAGACACAGACCGCCTCCCGTTCCACGAAAGGGCGCAACTCTGGTCGCAGTGCCTTGTCGGTTACCAGGTCTACCGGGCATTTCAACAGATCTTCCAGATAGAACTGCACACCAAAATAACGGGCCGACGTGGCGGGACCATCGAAGGCCACCAGCAGATCCACATCGCTACCCTCCCTGGCCGCATCCCGGACTGTGGAACCAAACAATGCCAGACGGGTCACGCCAAATTCCCGGTGCAAATGTTCCTTATGCCGAACAAGCAGTTGTATTACATCGGCACGTTGCATGGTATCCTCTTTCTCTGGTCATGGGTACTGCATATTTCGGTGGTACCGAGGACACGAACGACAACCCCCACCGTTGTGCAGAAATCGATGTTACACCACATCAACCCGTTTGTCGTTGTGGCTTCCACTCGAACCGGCGACCCCAAGGTTGGCTGAAAAATTTTTCCACCGACTCTGCAAAATTGTCCAATGTGCCTGCAATTTTATTGTACGTGCCGACGCCTATCAGTCTCTTGACAAGGCGTTTTCCCTGATCTACCGTTTCGTGAAAAAACTGTATGGCCCGCCTGTAGTCCGGTGACATACCGTCATTGGTTCCATACCAAAAATTAGACTTGAACTCACGAATGTCATCCCGGTTTCCTCCCGCACAGATCGGTGCGAGCACGGTCATCAGCAAGAAAACGACGATCAGTTGCGCTATCTGTTTCATTGCCTTTCCTCCTGGGTTTCTGATGACGCCCATTTCGGTCAAGCATGGCCCATTCCCGTCACTTAGGAGCCTGGCAAAAATAACTTGGACATCTTGCTTGTCTTTTGGTCCGCCCGCGTCGTTGCAAAAAGGCTTACATACTGACAGTATGCGCGCCTTTTTGCGCCTAGCGGGCGAACCAAAATCCGGCGCAATCTGCACACGTTATTTTTGCCAGGCTCCTTACCCCATTCGATGCCCAGGCCTCGGTTCAATCATCAATACGCACACGCGCAAAATCCGCTTTCCTTAACAGCTTGGTTTTTGACGTATCCACCCCCTTCAATAAATGTAACTCCTCGAAGGTAATACGCTCCCGGAGCAAGGCCGCAATCCGGGCAAACATCTCCTGGAACCTCCCCTCTTCCGCCCTCAAACAGTCCGACACCAACGCAATGATGGCCGTACAGGCCGCATGATGCCGGTCCATCTCCTGCATCCATTCGGCTGCATCATGATCCTCCATTTGATCAAACAAGCGGATACGACCATGCATCTCGTCGCTGATCACCTTTTTCCGAATGTACGGATAGAGAACAAACTCCTCCACGAGAAAATGGTTGATCAACAACAGCTTGACAATAGACAGTTTCTTGCGCGCATCCCGGTCATTGGACCGCTCAATGGAAGCCAACAGGGTGCCAATCACGGCATGGTCCATTCGGATGGTAAAAACCATTTCATGAAATTTCATAGGGAATCTTCCAACAAAAACAAGAGTGCCATCGTGTCAAAGGCTCTTTTGTGGCAGATAAACAACCACCCACGTCCCCGCTTCATGGCTGGTTTCCATGCTGATCCGTCCGCCCTGGGCCTGGGCCATCAGTTGGGCGGAATAGGTACCCAATCCCGTCCCTTTCTCTTTGCCAAAGGTCTCATATTTTTCAAAGAAACGGTCCCGAACCGACTCGTCCACCACCCCCTGATTGTGAATGCCTATGCGGATGAATGCCTCATCCTGCGCCCCAATGGTTACCGTCACCTGCGTGGTCGGGGGGGCGGCCTCGATGGCATTTTTCACCAGATTGGCCAACAAAAAATAACAGAGCGTTGGATCGGCTCGCAAAAAACAGCTTCCCTTCTCCGTCCAAGGCTCCTCCAGACGGATGACCACGGTGAGGGAACGCGGGCGGGCCAGGAGATGCAAATCATGGCAGACCCGTTGCGCCACTTTGTATATATCAAAAATTTTCGGATCATAGAGATAGCGTCCCGTCTCTATTTTGTACAGATCCAGAGAGCGATTGATCATCTCCAGTATCCGCTGCGCTGCCTGAGTGACACGTTGCAGACACTCGGCATGGTAGTCGGAAAGGGCCGCCTCCTCCAGGACAACCTCGGAAAAACCGATCACGGCGGCCAGGGGACTTTTCAGGTCATGCTGGGTGATGCGATCCATATCATCCCGCAAACGAACCAACTCTTCCAGTATTTCGTTCCTCTCTGCCAACGCCTTGCGACTGCGGGCCAATTCCAGATGGATGGCCAGACGGGCCAACACCTGGGGAATAAAGATGGGCTTGCGAATATAATCCACGGCCCCCACATTCAGCCCGTCCAGTTCACTCTCCTGGCCTGGAACGGCGGTCAGAAAAAGGACGGGAATATCACGGGTGGGGGGATACTCCTTGAGGCGGCGACAGACCTCAAAACCATCCATGTCCGGCATGAGAATGTCCAATAAAATAATGTCGGGATGGGGCGGTTTGAATGCCTTGAGCAGGGCACTCTCGCCATGGCGGGCGGGCACAACGGCGTATGATTCAGACAGGACACTCATCAATATTTCCAACGTTTCTGGCGAGTCATCCACCACCAGAACCCTGGGCTTCTCTCCCTCCGCGCTCATTCCTTTCCCCCCCGATTTTGCTTTATTTGCGCCAATAACGCGGCAATCACCTGCTGTGCCTCCTCCGTCTCAAACTCGGCCACGGACCGCTTGAGTTCCTGCA
>CAIWLA010000301.1 GCA_903913345.1 uncultured Magnetococcales bacterium
ACCCCACCAGGGGGATAATCCCCCTGGACCCCTGCCAATGAACAGACTCGACCTGGAATGGACGCTTCCTACTTGATCAGAAGCGTGGGGGGATGTTCCTCTATGAGTTTTTTGAAATATTCCTGCTCTTTCCTCTGCGTCTCCTGACGGCGCAAGGCACTGGCCAAGGTCTCCTTGACCGCATCAAAAGGCAAAACATCCCCCTTCTTCGCCTCCAACAATTTTAAAACATGCCACCCACCCGCACTCTGCACGGGATGGCCCACTTCGTTGGGTTTCAAGGCGTTCAGGACGGATACCATCTCCGGGAGCAACTGCTCGCCGCCCAACCACCCCAGATCACCGCCCTTCTCGGCACTGGCCTTGTGGTCCGACTGGTTCTTGGCAACCTCCCCAAACTTTTTGGGTGCAGCAGAGACATCCTTGAAAATACGTTGGATCTTCTTGTGTACCTCCTTCTTGACGGCCTCACTGGCATCCGGTGGCACCGCCAGAAAGATCTGCGCAACATGGACCTGACCCGGCCCACGCAAGAGATCCTTGTTTTTGCCGTAGGCCGTTTTCAATTCGTCCTCACTGGGAAAATCGGCCGCCGGCTCGGCATGAGAGAGCACATACTGGGCGAGCAGGGATTGCTCCACCGTCCGTTCGATCTGCTCCTGCACCGCCGGTTTTTTGTCAAATCCGGATTCACGCGCCTTCTTGAGAAGATATTTTTTGACCAGGGCATCCTGCACCAACCGGGCACGCAACGAGGCATCCTTGTCCAGATTTTCCCGAACATCGGGCGTCAACCGACTTTTTGTGGCCTCCCATTCAACACCAGACAATTTGACATCGCCCATCTCGGCCACCACCAGAGGACTCTTTTCGGACTTGGGAGAGGAATCCTCCGCCATCGCCGGGGCTGAACCGAAACAAAACAGACTGATGATGAGTGCATTGATATATTTTTTCATCTGATCCTCATAATCTCCCCGGTCATCCGAAGAGGTTGAAAGTCAACAAATACCGAATGTTAACGATCACACGATACCGCCCGAACCAGGGCCGTATCCGGGTGCAACAATTCGGCGTTTTTTTCCGCATAGTCCAACTGGCTGAGAAAGAATCGGATACATTCGATGCGGGCGCGTCTCTTGTCCTCCGATGTGACAATCATCCAGGGGCAGGTGGCGGTGGAAGAATGGGCAAACATATCCTCTTTGGCCTGGGTATATTTTTTCCATCGCCCCTGGGCCTCCCGTTCCACCAAGCTGGGTGCCCGCCATTTAAGGGGATCCGCCATGCGCCGTTCAAACCGTCGCCGCTGCTCCTCCTTGCTGACCGAAAAATAAAACTTGAACAAGAGAATCCCGGAATTGACCAGCATCTGCTCAAATTCGGGCACACTGCGGAGAAATTCCCGAACCTCCGCCTCGCCGCAAAAACCCATCACCCGCTCCACACAGGCACGACTGTACCAACTGCGATCAAACAGGACAATCTCGCCCGCAGAGGGTAAATGTTCCACATAACGCTGGAAATACCATTGCGTCTGCTCCTGCGCCGTGGGCTTGTCCAGGGCAACCCCCCGGCATCCTCGCGGATTGACATGCTCGGTCAATCGCTTGATGGTCCCCCCCTTTCCGGAGGCATCCCGTCCCTCAAACAGGGCCACGATGCGCAACCCGTTGAGCTTGACCCAGTTTTGCATTTTGACCAGTTCAATATGCAGTGGTGCCATCTGCTGCTGATAGGCAGACTCATCCATCTCAGGAATGGCCGTCCCGCTTGTCTGCTCGTCCGGTCTCCCCTGCTTGTCTTTAGACATGCGCCCCTTCTCCGTCCATCGATGTTGGTTTGACAAAGGCCTCAGCCCTCGTCATGAGGGTTTACTGTATGACAGCTGCATATGGACAGTCACTTCACTCAGGTCGGCATGGCTTTGCAAAAGCCGCCGACCCAATGCGTCCGCCGCCGCCCGCACGGCATCCAGATCCCGGTTCGCGGCGGGCATGACGGTCAGGTCCAGACCAATACCCTTCAGGGTATAGTGAGGCATCAACCCCTCCAGGCGAACCAATTCTGAAAACTCACCGAGAACCGCATCCACCCGCTGCTGCAGCACTTGGCGACCGGCATAGATGGGCATTCTCTCCTCTTCCTGATCCGTCACCGTATCAATGTGAATCATGGCATCCGTTATGGATTTCACTTCAGAAAACAGATGTTTGCGCATCTTTTCCGCCACCTGATGCCCCTCGGAAACCGAAATATCCTCCTGCACAACCAGATGGGCGTCCACCAGAATATCCCCGCCCAGACGCCTCGCCTTCATCATGTGGATGGACTTGACCTCTGGCAGACTGGCCAGGATCTGGGTGATCTGTCCGCGCACATCCTGGTCGATGGCCTCCATGGAATCGGTGAGTTCCCGCAGGGCCTGGACCGTAAACTCCCCACCCACCTTGGCGATAAAACCCGCCACCGCAATGGCGGCAATGGGATCCAGGATCGGCCATCCCATAATGGCACCGGCAATACCCATCAGGGCCGCCAGAGAGGCCACGGCATCGGCCCGGTGTTGCCAGGCGGCGGCCAGGACAATCTTGGCATTGTATTTCACCCCGATGCGCCGGGAATAGCGAAACATGGCCTCCTTGGCGGCAATGGACAGGAGGGCGACATAGAGGGCAATCATCTCCGGAGTGGGCAGATTCCCGTCATGAATGCGGTGGGCGGCATCCAGGACAATCCCCAGGGCCACCCCAATCAGGGCCAGGGCCAGAAAAAGGGTGGCCACCGCCTCATACTTGCCGTGACCATAGGGATGATCCGCATCGGCATCCTTTTTGGCCATGTGCAGCCCGATCAGGACGGCAAAATCGGAAATCAGGTCGGTGGAAGAGTGGAGACCTTCCGCAATCATGGCGGCGGAGTGTCCCATCACGCCCGCCAGAATTTTGATGACGGTCAGGGTCGCATCCAGGGCCACACCGATATGGGTGACCTGTTTGGCGGCATCAAAACGGGCCTCCTTGATCTCGGCGGCCGTGGGGTCGAGTAGGGTATGGGGGGGATGCGCGGTCAGATCATGAGGCTCCATCAACAACACTCCTGGAATATTTTTTTTACCAAGGCCAAAAATCTTTGACAGCCCTTTTTGCCCGACCGCCTTCGCTTGCGGCAGCCCGTTGCAGCGCATTCTAGCAGATTCAACGGCACAGGCAACCCCCCCGATCGACTCAAGAGGTCAGACTGGTCCGTGCCCGATCCAACTGGTCCATGGCCTTGTCCGCATCTCCCGTGCGGGCCGCCATGGCCATGCGCAACAGATACCCAGAAAAATGGTCGAAATCCTCCCCCGACTCCGACAAAAACCGCGCCGCAACCTGTCTGAGAGGGGTCATCCAACGGTCCACCTCTGCCATCTTGTCCGTCTGAATCGCCTGCTCGCACAAACTCAACAGACGGTGGCACTCGGCCAGCAAGGCCTGTTCGCTCTGCTCGCCTTGATTGGCCGCAAAGGTTGCCCCTTCGGCCCCAGGGGTCGGCACCGGCTCCGTCTGCCACAACGTCACCAACGGGTCAACCCCGGCAGCGGGCGCATCCGTCTCTATCGAACCAGGATCATAGGGCAAGGCGACGAGCAGGCAAAAGGTCGATCCCCGCCCCCGCTCACTGGTAAAACTCAGTTGACCGCCCATGGCCTCGGTCAGACGTTTGGCCAGACTCAACCCCAGGCCAGAGCCGCCATATTTGCGGGTGCGGCTGCCATCCCCCTGGGTAAAACTTTCAAATATGGACTCCTGCTGGTCCGGCTCAATGCCAATACCCGTATCCACCACGGAAAAGAGGAGTGTCACCTGCTCTTCCGTCAGGGTGTACTGGGTGACATCCAGATAAATGCCACCCCGTTCCGTAAATTTCAGGGCATTGTCCAGCAGCTTTTCCAATACCTGCCCGATACGCAACGCATCCCCGATCAACCGGTCCGGCAGATGGGGAGCCACACGACAGCAGAGGAAAAGACCCTTGGCCGCCGCCTGGCTGCATAACGATTCCCCCATGTTTTCCAGCAGGGTGCGCAGGACAAACATATCCAGGTGAACCTCCAGCCTGCCCTCCTCCAGACGGGAAAAGTCCAACAGACTGTTCAACAGTTGCAGCAATTTATCCGCCGCCGTCCGGGCAATGGTCAACATTTCCCTCTGGGGTGGGGTCAACTCCGACTCCAGGACCAGATCGGTCATGCCAATAATGGCATTCATGGGGGTCCGCACCTCATGGCTCATGTTGGAGATGAACTCCGTCTTGACCCGATTGGCCACCTCCAACTGCCGGGTGCGCCGCTGCACCTCCTGTTCCAGATGGTCCGTCAGCAGGCTCAATGCCTGCTTGGCCTGAATCAGTTCCCGGTTTTTGCGCACGGCATTTTCATAGGTGGAGAGCAACAGATTCACGGTCTGTCGCCGACTCGCCCGAATCAGATGCTGTTCCCCCGCAAAAGAGATGGACAGCCCTTCGGCGGCCCCCGCCTCCTGCCCTTCCGCTCCAGACGGGCAGGCCGCAACCGGGGTGTGCAGCAGCAGGTGAATCCGTTCCAACAGATGGGCATCCTCCACCGGTTTGGTCAGATAATGGTCCGCACCGGCCTCCAGACCCCGGATCACCTCCCTGGGATCATCCAGACCGGTGAGCAGCATGACGGGAATGGCCATCAGTTGGGGATCATTCTTGATCGCCCGACACATGGCATACCCGTCCATGTTGGGCATGGCAATATCGCTGACGACGAGGGCAGGCCGGTGGGTCTGCGCCAGGGCCAACCCCTCCACCCCGTCCTTGGCCGTCAACAGGTCATAACCCGCCTCCTGCAACAGGCGTTGCAGCATGACCCGCTGCACGGCACTGTCTTCGACAATCAACAACGGCCCCAGTGCAGCCATCCCCTACTCCCCCTTCATCCAGGTCGGCAAACCCACCCCAGCCAGACGACACAACTCCGGAGCAATCGCGTTCACCGGCAACACCTTGCCCGCTGCCCCCAGATCAATCGCCTGTTTGGGCATACCAAAGACCACACAGGACTCCTCATCCTGGGCAATCGTCACCCCCTGGGCGCGGGCAATCGCCAACAGGCCATCGGCCCCATCCCGACCCATACCGGTCAACAACACCCCAACCCCGCTCGACTGATAAAAACGCGCCACCGATTGAAAGGTGACATCCACCGCCGGACGATGGGCATCCCGTTCGCTCCCGGACTCCATCGCAAAACTGCCCCGATCGCTGATGGTCAGGTGTCGGTCCTCCGGAGGAAAATAGATATGACCCGGCAGGGGTTTTTCACCGCTGCAGGCCACCCGTACCATCAGAGGGGTATGGAGATTCAGCCAACTCACCATCTCATCCAGAAAGCCATGGCTGATGTGCTGAATACACAAAACCGGCAGCGGGAATTGGGCAGGCAACGCGGAAAAAATGGTCAACAGGGCCTGCGGCCCCCCCGTCGATGCCCCAACGGCCACCAGGGCCGGTGAGGCCAGAGAGGAACGGGGCAGGACCGGCCTGGGCAGATCGGCACCCTGCAGGCGATCCCCCGCCGCTGGTCTCCCGGACGCCCACCCGGTGGTGGCCCGATGACGACGAATCGGCACCACACCCGACAAAATCCGAATCTTGGTCGCCAACTCCTGGGTCAATTGCTCTCCCGCACTCTCCAACCCACCCCGTGGCTTGGGAAAGACATCTATCGCCCCGGCCTCCAACAATTCAAAAATATTCTGGTCATTGCTCTCCTGATGGACCGAGACGCTCACCACCAGAATCGGCAAGGGGTGACGCACCATCACCTCCCGCGTCAGGCTGAGACCATCCCGCTTGGGCATGTGCAGATCGGTCAGGATCACCTGCGGTTGCAGACGGGGAATGACGGCCAACGCCTCCTCCCCGTCCACCGCACTGCCCACCACCTCCATGTCAGGAGAAGAATTGACCATCCGGGTCAGCACCGACCGCGCAATCGGCGAGTCGTCCACAATCAGCACTCGAATCACACCAACCTCTGCAAGGTTTCCAGAAACAGGGTTTGTTCAAACGTGGGCTTGGTGATGTAGGCATTGGCACCCACCTCCATGCCGCGACGCATATCCTCGTCAGAAGAGAGCGACGTCACCAGAATAATCGGCAAATCCTTGTAGAGCGGATTCTGGCGGATCTTTTGCGCCAGGGCCAGACCATCCAGATTGGGCATCTGGACATCCGATACCACGGCATCAACGGGCTGCTTGCCCAATTTGTTGAGGGCATCCATCCCATCCACCGCCGCGATCACCTCATAACCGGCCCCTTGCAGGATACGTTTTTCCTGGGTACAAGTGGTCAACGAATCCTCTGCCAACAAAATGGTCTTCCGGCGCGCCCCCTGGTCTGCGGAAGAGGTGCCTGGCGGATGGTCACGGGTCAACCCTTGGACCGGCACAGCCGGGTGGGTCATCGATTCCGACAAATGCCGCCCCAATTTGCGTACCGTCAACAGCAAATCCTGCGGATTGACCACCACACAGACCTGGCCAGAACCCAGAATGGTCGTCCCGGAGAGGTTGCGCACCCGATGCAACAGGCCGCCAAACGGTTTCAGGACCACCTCCAGTTCATCTTCCAGGGTATCGCAAATCACCCCCAACCAGCCCTCACTGCCCAGGTTGAGCATAATGCACGGCCAGGGGGGATCGGGCGTCGAGGCAGACGAGGGCGGCAATTCCAGCAGACGCGCCAAACGGGCCACCGAGACCGGACGGCCATTGAAAACAATGGTATCACACCCCTCGATGGGGAAAATCTCCTCTGGAACCACCCGGCGCACACTGTGGACAAAATCCAGGGGAATGGCAAACAACTGTCCATTGGCCGAGGCAATAAAGACCGGTGTGGTGGCCAACGTGACCGGCAGGGCAATGGTAAAACAGGAGCCTTGGTGCAACACCGAAGTGACCTGAATCCGTCCCTTGAGCCGTTCCACCTGCACCCGTACCACATCCAGACCAACCCCCCGACCCGACACATCCGTCACCAGGGTGGCGGTGGAAAAACCGGACTGAAAAATAATCGCGTACAACTGCTCCGCCGAAAAGGCGGCCAACGCCTCCTCCGTAAAGAGGCCCCGCTTGCGCGCCTGACGACGGATGGCCTCCAGATCCAGACCCCGACCATCATCCCGCACCTCCAGCACGACGTGGGTGGCCGTCTGGGTGGCACGCAACGTCACGGTTCCCGACCGGGGTTTGCCCCCCTTTTCCCGTTGCTCCGCCCCCTCCAGACCATGGTCCACGGCATTGCGGATCAAGTGCATCAACGGATTTTTCATCTCCTCCAGGATCCGCTTGTCCGCCGTCGTCTCACCCCCCTCGGTCAGCAACACCACCTCTTTGTCCTGTTGACGCGCCAGATCCCGCACCAGACGGGGAAACTGGCCAAACAGCGTGGAAAGGGGCAACAGACGCAGGTTGCGAATCCCCTCTTCCAACGCCTCGGAGACCAGTTCCAGACCCGCCTCGTCCTCCACAATGCCATGGCGCAACATCAACAACCGGTTGCCGAAGAGGGTGGTTTCATCCTGGGCAGCGGTCCGGTCCGTCAGACCGATGCCCGCACCCTCCCTTGACCCACCGCTCTCGTGCCGGGATTGGTCCTCCCAGGAGACAAGGATCTCCTCAATCTCGGCCAGACGCCGCTTGACCCGGGTCCGCACGACCGTCAACTCCCCCACCAGCCGCAACAAGGCGTCGAGCTTGTTGGAACGGACCCGAATCACCGGGGCCGCCTCTTCACTGCCCGCCAGGGGATCCACACCCTCCGCGCCCACCCCATCGGGTGGTCCCTCGACCACCGGCGGCAACCCGTCCATCTCTCCCGTTTTGCCCGTCTCCCGGCCCGCCGGTTCCGACTCCACCCTGGCCGGACCATCGGTCTGCTGTACAGAGACCGGAGGCGGTGCCACCACACCCGCCGCGACCACCCCTTTCGAGGCCACCCTCGGCACCGGAGGCGGTGCCACCACACCCGCCGCGACCACCCCCCTCGAGGCGACCATCGAAGCCGGGGATACCACCCCGCCCGGCGGCGAAACCGGGGGAACCACCGCCGGACTGACCGGCGCGGCAGGGGGATTTTCCTTTGGCTGAGGGGCCACAACGGGTTGGGTCAGCCGCTGCAACGCCTCAGGCAGGGCGATGGGCGAACGCTTGCCGGTCACCGCCTCCTCCACCAGGGCACGAATATCATCCAGACCACGGGTCAGGCGATCCACATCCAGCGCGGTAAAGGTCCGTTGTCCCTTGGAGGCCGCCCCCAAAAAATCCTCGAAGTGATGGGCCAGGGTCTCCACATCACGCACCCCCAACATGCGCGCCGCCCCCTTCAGGCTGTGGGCCTCCCGAAACAACTCCTTGAGAACCTCCATATCATCGGGATGCTTCTCCAGATGCAGCAACCCAGACTCCAACTGATGCAGATGCTCTTCGCTTTCGGCCGCAAACAGCTCCCGAAGCTCCTGATCTTCAATCATGGAACTGCTTTTGGCCGCACCAACGGCAGGGGTTTCGGGCTCCATCAGACCATCCTCTTGAGGGTTTGGGCCGCATCATTCAGAACCTGAACCCCCATTTTAATCTGGGACATCCCGGAGGCCGTCTCCCGGGTGCCCATGTTGACGGATTGAATCGCCTCGGTCACCTGACGGATGGCAGTCGCCTGTTGCCGCGCATTCAGGGAGATTTGCTGCGCCCCCTGCGCCGCACCGCCAATCGCCTGCAACACCCCCCGGAAGGATTCTGCCGTACCGTGGGAACTGATCATACCTCCCTCCACCGCCCGGTTGCCCGCATCGGTCGCCCGGACCGTGGAGTCGGTCGCCTTTTGTATCTCGCTGATCAGGCCATGGATGCGACTGGCCGACTGTTTGCTCTCATCCGCCAACTTGCGCGTCTCCACCGCCAGCACGGCAAACCCCTTGCCATGAACCCCGGCCCGCACCGCCTCCACGGCGGCATTGACCGCCAACATCCGAGTCTCATTTGCAAAATCGGTGACCAGTTCGGTGATGGAACGGATCTCCCCCGTCTGTTCATTCAACAAACGAATGCGCTGGGCGATGTCACCCACGGTCTCCTGGGCCACCCCCATGTTTTGCAAGGTCTCTTCCACCTGGACAATACCCTGGTTGGCCAACTCCAACGCCTGTTGCGCCCCGTTGGCCGCCCGCACCGCCTGCTCCGCCGATTGCCGGGACGAGGCATCCAGCTCTTCCATCGTCGTGGTGGTCTCGGTCATCGCCGCCGCCTGTTGGCTGGCCACCCGCTCCTGCTGGTTGATGCTGGCCGCCATCTGACTGGCCGCCGAAGAGAGCATGTTGACCACCGCCTGCAACGGCGAGCGGGTGGCCCGACTCAACAACAGAGCCAGCACCACGCTGAAAGCCACCACCAGAATGGCCAACCAGATGGTCCGGTCACGGGTCCACTGCGTCTCGATGATAAACCGCTGCGCACTCTGGTTGGCCAGCGCGACCACCTCATCGATCGTTTGATCCAGGTGCACCACCTGCTGATTGTCCTCCTGCAAGGCGTCCGCAAAACGACGGATTTTATCGGGATCGCCCATTTTTTGCAGGGTCGCCAGTTTCTCCCGCACCCGCATCCACCCCGTGAACAACTGCCGGGCCTCCGTTACCTTCTGCTTGTCCCCCAGGAAACGTTCCTCGATCGTCTTGAAATCCTGCACCACCCGGTCATGCCGGTCATCCATTTCCAGGATGATGGCGTTCAGCTCTGGAAGCGTCCGCACCAGCTCCACCCGCTCGATGAGGGTGTGCATGTGGGTGATCTGCTCGGAAATACGCAGGGCGGCGGTACTCACCAGAAAGGGGTGGTTGTACAACCGCTCGGTCAGATCGGCCAGTTGCATCATCTGGGTAATGCCAAACACCCCCAGCAGGATCAGCAAGGCCATCAGCAACCGCAGACCGGTCCCCAGACGAAGTTTCATGTCAAACATTTTTGCGGACGGCCTTTCCACCATACGGCTCCTTTGCATCGTCAACGTTTTGGAACTTTGAAGGACCAATGGCCCTACCGTTCAACCAATGAATGGCGGCGTTGGTATCAAGGAGAAACCGGATCATGCCCACTCATCCCGCAAGGCACGTTGCCAAGCCACCCCATCCACATCGGCAAGAGAAGGGACAGAACCAAACACTGTCATCAGATCCCGATCATTGCCAGAAACCGTGCGCCGGGATGCCATCCGCTCACACACCAGTATCAGTTCATGGGTGCCCGGTTCAATCTGCTCTGGCAACTGGACGGTGATTCTCCTCTCCGGTGGAACCTCGCATTGCATGGTGATGGCCAACATGACATTCTCTCCATTCATATTCCTCAGGAAGCGGCTTTTCTGGATGAGAGTCACCACAGGTGACTCTCATCCAGCGGCCTTGCGGGTTTGCTGGCGGATTTGCTCACGAAGGGTATCGGCCCCGTATCCCAGGTCGCCACGCCAACCGATCGCACAACCCCAATCAATCACCTCAACATCGGCAAACAGGTCCGGATCTTTCAGATGGCGCAACGGTGCCGATCTCTGAATGATCGGTGCCATGTCAACGGCCTCCTCCACACCATTCCGCCATTTTACGATCAGGGTCAGCGTGCCGGGAACAACGTGCACGGTTTCAATGCGTTGCCCGCTTGTCTCGTGTTGCCCGTTTGTCTCATGCTGAAGTGGCATGGCATCCCCCTTACCCGTTCATGTCTACCCAGGCCAAGGCGATCTCCTCTCGATGCCCCTTGGCCCATTCAATGGCGGTTTTGACGTGCGCATGTGTCCTGTCTCCACCAATGACCGTCATGTCCCTGATGCGAACAGGCATCCGCTTCGGGGGACGCTACATGACAGTGCGGTGGAGGATGATCATCGGCGTATACACTGATTTTGATCTTACCGATCTGGGTGATTGTGGTCATCCCATCTCACCAAGGCAACCCACAGGAAATAAAACACCCTCACTTGTTGGCTCTCGCCCCCAAACCCCTACCAGGGGGATAATCCCCCTGGCCCCCAACACAAGCATACCACACACCAACATCTGCAACACCAGGGCCGCCTCGTTCAGGGGGCGAATCCCCACCAAGACCAGGGACA
>CAIWLA010000302.1 GCA_903913345.1 uncultured Magnetococcales bacterium
GCCCTGTTATCAACCGAACGACCGCCAGCGGATCGTCTCCCCTCTTCAACCAACGCGATCGGAGGCCGGTCTGCCGGAGGAAGGGATGGTCTACAGTTGCCTGAATGGGGCGCAAAAGATTACGCCATTCATCTGGACGCTCTGGATGGATATTGTGCGGCAGGTGCCGGGGAGTGTGTTATGGTTGCTCAATGAAGACGAGGCCATCCAGAATCGGCTTCGGGAGGCGGCTGTTCAGCAGGGGGTGACCGCCGATCGGCTGATTTTTGCCGCCCGAAAACTCAATGCCGACCATGTGGCGCGGTTTCCTCTGGCGGATCTCACCATTGATTCCGCGCCTTACGGTTCGCACACGACCGCCTCGGACGCCTTGTGGATGGGGGTACCGGTTTTGACCCTGGCGGGACTCGGTTTTGCCGCCCGGGTATGCGGCAGTCTGGTCAAGGCGGCCGGGCTGGAAGAGTTGATCTGTTATTCCCCGGAGGAGTATGTGACCAAGGCGGTGGCCCTCGGCCAGGATCGGGGCAGGCTCACGGAATACCGGCAGCGACTGGCCGCCCACCGGGATACCTGTCCGCTCTTCGACACCCCTGCCCTGGTCAGCCGATTGGAGCAACTGTACGCCAAGATGTGGTCGGCGTTCCGGCAGGGTCGTCTGCCGCGTCCCGATTTGTCCAACCTGGAGGTCTATCAGGAGATTGGCATCGAACTGGACAACGGCGGTGTGGGCATGGCCACGGACGCCTCCTATCGGGCACAATATCGGGCCAAATTGATCGAAAAGGATCGTTATGCCTTTATTCGCTGTGACAATCGACTCTGGACGGAGGCGGATCGGGCATCCTGAGTGGCACCCACTGCGAGGATAACGGAATCCGGCCACTGTCTCCCGGTCGTCTCCATGGCCACGTCCGGCTCATGGCCCTTTTGGGGATTCATCCAGAAGGCCACTTTCATCCCAGTCCAGCAGCCCGTTCCTGACGTTCGTCCGAGGATGTCGCAGGTGTCAAGACGGATCCGCCAGCACACCATCCAGGGTTGGGGCATCCAAGATCCGGAGACTCCATTCCTCCAGAGTGGACAGATCCGCATCGGCTATCTTCTGGCTGGCCCACGGAGGGAGGTCGCCGAAGCGGCGTTGGAGTTGGCGGGTCAGGATCTTGGCCTCGCCCTCTTTCTCGCCTTCCCGTCGGCCTTCCCGTTGGCCTTCCTGGCGACCCATCTGGATACCTATCAACCGCCCTCTTTCCTCACCAATCCGTTCCACGCTCGTCATGTACGGCATCCCTTGGTTCTCCTCAAAGTTGGACAACTCTTCCCAAAACCGATCATCGGCCATGTCAAAGGACAGCTATGGCCAATCCATTGGAGTCTCAATCACCCAGCCAGCCCATTGAGAACCGGTCACGGGACTGGATGTCTCGTTCATGGGGTGAGCATATCAGGACCGCCACCACAAGAAACGAACATGAAATCAAATTTTTTATGGTAGCATCCGTTTAAACGGCAAGGTGTCCATCGATTCTACATGATCATATGCAAGGGTCGTTTTCCAGACCACCCCAACAGAAGCCGACTGGGATTGGAATGGA